>CAYXFC010000019.1:0-10773 GCA_964464155.1 uncultured Pseudomonadales bacterium | reverse complement strand
CCAGCCAAAGTCCAAACTGTATTAGAAACTGGGGTAAAAGGAGTTGCTGCAACTGTCCTTGCCACTCCTGCTCCAATTACCTTATCTCCCAAAGCTCAAGCTACTTTGGAACAAGTAACTAAAGCACATACAGCTCCTGAGAGTAAAGAAGTAGTTACTGCTAGCCATGAGTTAGCTCAACAAGTAGCTAAAGAGCTAAATTTAAGTCCTAAAGATTCTCAAACAGTAGTTGATCGATATAACAAACTAGTAGCAGTAGCTCAAACAAACCCAGAAATAGCTCAACTAGCAGCTCAACATCCAGATGCTTTGTTAAGAACAGCTAAGGCAGATGTGAGCACAGGAACTACTGACACTCCTATTACTCCAGCATTAGTTAAAGAGAGTATAGATGTAGATGCTAATTTTGAAGCTAAACCTCTTACTCCCGAAACTCAAATTATTTTAGAACAATTGGTAAAAGCAAACCAAGAATCACATAGAGAACAAGCGCACGCGTTAGGAGAAGCACAACAGTCTTTAGCTACCCATTTAGTTGACGAAGGCCATGTTTCCACAACAAATGCATCACAGGTTGTTGATCATTATAAACAACTTATTCAGGTAGCTCAAACTTTATCTCCCGTACCTTTAACATCTGAACAGGCAAGTAATTTATTAGCTGTAGCAGTAGAAAATGTTAAATCTGGGCAAGCACCAACAGCTACGGCCCAAGAGGTTTCAACAAGTCAAATAAGAGAAATTGTAAATCCAACAGCGCCAGTTTTAGAAGCGTTATCGCCTGCTGTTGCAACAGCTGCCAATCAAATGGTAAAAGCTCAGCAAACAGCTCAACAAGTAACTGATTTTACTAGTGCTGAAGCTTCAACGTCACAACATGAAATTGCTAAATTTTATAAAGATTATGGAGTCAATGACCTTGAGGCTAATGCTCATGTTGCCAAGGTTAAAGAACTAGTTAATCAAGGTTATACTGTCCAAGATGCTGTACTCAAAGCCGGTGGAAAAGATTTTGAACAAAGAATCCAAGATTCTTTTAATACTCACGAAGAATTAGCTGAATATGTACAAAGGGTAGAAAAGTTAAAGCCTTATGTCAAAACTCCAGACGTTGATATTTATATTGGAGATAAAAAGCTAGTTATTGATCGTTTTCGATTCAAAGGCAGTAATGAAACTATTTCTTTTGATAAGGCATTAGAAAGTATAAATCAAGTTAGATTAGCTACTGGTCAAGGTATTATTACCCATAAACAGTTAAAATTAGCCCTTATCCATCAAGATACTTATCAGCAATTAATCGCTAATAATCCTCATTTGGCTGGAACTATAGAAAAAATAGCAGCAGACTCTGCCCAAATTAGAGAGTTCTTAAAAACTAATAAAGATATCCTACAAATTAAAGATGGGAAATTATTATCTCAACTTGTTCATGATGATAATCTTATAAGACTAAACCCTGAAAAAGGATTTAATATTTTTACCTCTCGTGTTTCTGGAACTATCCATAAGTTTAATAGAGAAGCACATTCCATTATTGACGAACTCAAAACCCGTATTACTGGTAAGGGCGTTCCTACCCCTGCGGCTGATAATGTTCAGAGAAGTAAATCTCCAACTTCACCACAACAACAAAGCTTACTCAGTGAAAAACACGATGTACACCAGCCATCAACCGAAATGAATTCTCACCTTAGCGATAATTATGGTAATGAGGTTCAGTTAACCGGTTTTAGACGTATTTTCCGTCCTTTCCAAAGATTATTTCAGCGCGCGCGCGCGGCTTTTTTCAGAACTTTAGGTAACTGGAGTCAAATGGGTGGTATAAGAGGTTTTGTTGGCAAAGGTATTAGTTGGGGACTGGGAAAATTAGGGGTTAAGGGTGTCGCTAATAATTTTGTAAAGGGTGCAGCTTCTAAAGTAGCCAAAAAGGTAGCCAGTAAATTAGCGGGAAAAGCAGCTGAAAAAGGCTTAACTAAATTAGTTGGTTTGCTAGGCCCTTGGGGAAAAGTTGCTAGCGTGATTATTGGCGTAGTTGGATTAAATAATATCAAAAAAATCTTGGGAGCCTTAGCTGGATTAACCGCCGCGGTAGCACTAGCTCCTCTTTTATGGGCTGCTAATATTGCTAGTAAAGCAGCCGCCGCGGCTTCTAAAGCTGTTACTGCAGTAAAAGGCGCTTTTCAAGGTGTGGTTTCTGGATCTTCTGCAGTTGGCGGTCTGTCACCAGTAATTGCCAATGCCCCAATTATTGCTGTAGGAGCTACCGCTGTAGCTGGTATTTTTACCATGCAACAACTGACAGCTGTATTTATGTTACCACCATACGGAACTTCAAGTGCTTTTTTTGAAAACCAAGGAGATTTTACTAGCTATTCCTGCCCAGCTGAAAATATACCTTCTTCTTTTCCTACTGGTTCTCCAGTAGAAGGTTCTGGTTGGCCAATTACTGCAGGACTAAACGTAAATACTGGAGCTAGTCAGCATCATAATGCTATCGATATTGCTCCGCCAACTGGAACTAGAGTTGTGGCAACTGTCACTGGATATGTATTGTATGCTGGATGGAATAATCAAGGTTATGGAAATCTAGTAATATTAAGGTCAGATGATAATGCTTTTACTGTATATTACGCTCATTTAGCAAATGTTTTTGTTCAAGTTAATGATAGAGTAACAAAAAATCAAACAGTTATTGGTAAAACAAATAGTACTGGAAACAGTACTGGTCCACACCTTCATTACGAATTACGATCACCACTTTACGGTAATATTTCTATAGCCTGCGGACTTGGAATGTCTCCTACGCAAGTGGAAAAGCTTAATAGTGGTTGTCTATCTGATTGCGGTACAATGCCATAAAATATGTTAAATATTAAAGAAGTTATTACGAAACCAATTTTTATTATCTTAGCTAGTCTTGCGATAATATTGTTTATCATTTCAATAATTTTACAAATTGTAGCTGCGAATAAGACCATCAAACCTCAAACACTTCCAAGACCTAGCTTAAAAACTGATATTATTCAACCTATTTCTTTACAATATCGCTATTCTGGACAGATACCGCAACTTACAACCAAGCTTAGTGTTTTTTCAGTCCCCCAAAATACCGATCAATTCCAAAAGCCATTTTTAACAGAACTGGGTAAAAATTTTAACTTTACTCAGTCTCCCGCTTTGGATCAGGGTATAGAATTTAGTACAGCTATTTTTACCAAACCGAATGCAGACTTAGTTATATCTTATCCACCCTTAATTATTGAGTATGGCAATTATCAATCAACACAAAGACCCAAAAATCTTATTGATTCAGAACAATTTATTAATCTAGCCAAAAGCTTTTTAGCAGCTAAAAATATTTTAACTAATACTGTGACTCTAGACAATGGTTATGTTCAACTGCTTCAAACCGACCAACAAGGTATTGGTCTACCGGTTAGTGACCCGAATCTAGCAGATTATGTTTCAGTTAATTTTAACTATTTACTTGACGGTAAACCTTTAATTGATATAAGGAGACGTGATTATCCAGTGAAATTAGTATTTAACCTTGATAGTAGTATCCGTAAAGCAACAATAATTTATCCTCCAACATTAATTGACATAGTCGGGACTGCTGATATTACAACCCCAGATCAAGCTCTACAAGCCATTAATAATGGTCAGGGGAATTTTTCTAAACTTAATAATCCCACAGTTGCTTATACTGAACTAAACCAAAATGATATGAGTACGGCTACTTTTAATTCGGTTGAACTCGTCTATGTCTATGACTATGATAGCAGTTCAATCCAACCTTTCTATCGTTTCCAAGGCTATGGTTATACTCAAGATGGAGAGAAAATCGAAGTGGGAGTAATTATTACCGCTTTACCCCAGGATTTGTATCAGAAATAGACTTAATCTCTTCTAATATTTATTATATTAAACCTTTTAACAGTTAATTCTTAGTTAAATGAAGAGTGCGCTCACTAGGATTCGAACCTAGGACCCCGAAGGTATAAGCTTCGTGCTCTAACCAGCTGAGCTATGAGCGCGTTAAACATTGGAATTATATCATCTAGATCAGATTAGGTAAAAAGGAACAGTAAACTGTTCCTTAACTTTTTAATTCATTTTTGGTTCCAAATCCAATATTTTTATAGTTTGGCTCTTTGGGCAATTTCAGCTTCTACCAATTCTCTGTCTTTACCGTATTTTAATCTAGATAGTTGAGTGATCATCTCAGCAAGTTGAGGGTTAATTAATTTATTGTATACTTCCATATTCTTCTCTAAATTTAGGGTGAAAGGAGGTACGGGTTCGTTATCAACAATTGTTTTAGCAAAAGTATTATAACGTTCAATATTCAAAAAGTCTGATTCTGCAAATTTTTCTTCAAATTCATGTTGTAGATAATTAGCATCGGTAACACCAACACGAAAAGACATAATTGTTCCAACGTTGCCAAAAATTGCATTTTTGACCCCATCTTCTATCTGACCAATAAATTGGTTAGCTACAGTTAAATTCAGATGGTATTTACGAGCTTCTGATAGAATTTGGGCAAAATCAGGGGTGGCGAAATTCTGAAACTCATCAACATAAAGATAAAAGTCTGGTCTTTGATCTTCTGGGACATCAGTCCGACTCATAGCTGCAATTAATATCTTTGGCACCAAAATCAAACCTAAAAAGTTGGAGTTTTCTTCTCCTATCCGACCTTTAGCTAAATTGATTAACAAAATTTTGCGTTCATCCATTACTTTACGAAAATTAAAAGCAGACTGGGACTGTCCTATCATATTTCGCATCATTTTATCAGTTACAAAACGCCCGAATTTGGAAGCAATATAGTCCAAAACTTCAGATTTGTGGAAATCTGATGTTTGAGCGATTTGGTCAGTCCAATAATGACGTACCATTGGATCCTTAACTTTGGGTAATAATTCTTGCACAAATTTGGGGTCAGTTAAAATACGGACCACTTCAATAAAGGTTGATCCAGGTTGCGCTTGCATGACAGTTAACATAGCATTACGTACCGCGTGTTCAAATCTAGGACCAATAATACCAGTTTTATGCGGATCGAATAATTTGTACATCAGATTAATAATGGCAGAAGTAATTAGATGCATTTGTTCTTCGGTTTCTGCTTCCATGATATTTAATCCCATTGGTTGTTCGCTATCTCCAGGATTAAAATAAATTACATCTTCAGCTCTTTCAGGTGGAATCATTCCTAATAATTTTTCCGCTGTATCATGAGGATCAATAAAACAAACTCCATGTCCAGCTCGGATATCCTGCAAAATTAGATCGGTTAACAATACTGATTTCCCTGTACCGGTTTTCCCGATAATATACATATGTCGCTGTCTGTCTTTATCAGATATATATACATCACGAGTAATTCCTCTAAAGATATTGCGTCCTAAATAGGTTCCTTCTCTTGGAATACCAGCAGGTGCAGGTAAACGCTTTGATTGAAGCCATTTGATATGAGGAGTTTCTACACTCTTATTTGGAAAATGAAAAATAGTAGCTAACTCTTCTGATGATAATATTGATTTTTGACCAAACAATGGTTGATAACGATAAATAAAATCAATCATAAACATATGTTTGAGAATTATAAATTGGGGAGTTACAAATTTGTTTAAATCAGAAGAAAATTGGCTGAAAGTTCCCAGAATATTTGCCAAATGCATCTTAGCTCTAACTAAATTTGACGAAGAGACTACTACTCTAATGGTAGTATTAAACCCAGGTTTAGAACACTTATTTTCGATAGCATCATACGTTTTGGGATCAATATTGTAGGCTGCTTTTTCGGGATCTGACTCACTTTTTTTAGTTTTAGAAATATATGATCTTCCACCATGGCTCCATTTACCCGCGGCAGGGGAAACAATAATTTGGACAGCACAACCTTCACCATCACTCATTTTGGCTAGTGCCGAAGTTATTGATGACAAAGGATCAGTAGCCAGATCTTTATAAACTTTAATTGGGTTATAATTTCCATTTTTAAGTTTAAGGGTTTTGAAAGCCACTTTACCTTCTTGGTTGAAAATATTATATTCGTCAACTTCTTTTATCTCAGCCCCAGGATAGGCTCCAAAAACTTGTTTTTCTACCTGATCCTGATAATCATGAGGAACTGCAATGTAAAACCGTATGTCTTCTTTTTTACCAACTATCTCAAAAGAAATATGTGGTTGTTGGTTGATAAAACCATCAAAACCATCTTTATAAAGAGCGTAAAGGGATGCAAACATTTGTTCGGCAGCATCTATCTTAATTTCATTATCTTTAGGTAGGGCAACTTGCAGTAACACAGTATCCAAAGAGATAGCTTCTCTTTTACGTACCCTAATTAATTTTAATACTAACATTATTATAAAGACCAACGCTGCTATGGCTAAAATAACAATAAATAATAAAGTTATGTAATAGGTTAATTCGTTTGTGATATTAGTCATTATGTCCGTAGATGATGCCATATTGAAATTATATTATTTTTTATTTTCTGGATAAAATACTCTTCCCGGTTGTAATAATATTAAACGTTTTGCCCATTCATATAACCACCTAAAAGAATCAATTATTTTATGATGTAAAGCTATTTCCATTTCTGGTTCACTGATTGGTAGTACAATTTTTGGTTTAGGTATTTGAGCTGCTTGAACTAGAATTTGACCGTAATCATCAGCAACTGGTTTAGGTAAGGTGACTGTTTTAGCATCAGGCACTTCTTTCATCCATTTTTCTAATTCTACATCTTTGGTCAATTCAGTACTAATTTCTTGATATTTTATTGTTTCTGGTTGAGCAGTCGACTGGATTGCTTCTTTGCGCATTGATCCTGTTGGCTGAATTATTGGTGCAGCTTGAGGCTTCTCAGTAGTACTGATTTGAAGTGGAGTTGAGTTGTTTTGTGGTGATGGATTAGTTAAAACAACTGTTGAATCATCAGTAGGAATATTACTAGGATCAAGAGATGGTTGAGATGATGTCGGGACATTTAATTTATCATCAATATTATTGATAGCACCTCTTTGGATACTAGGTTGGTTATAAATTTCACTATCTTCTTCATCATTTAAATCATCCTCATAGGTATCGTCTAATGCTGTCTGAGAGCTAGATGTGTTTTTCTTGATATCCGAAATTGCACTAGAAGATGTTTGTAATGAGGCAGATTTAACAGCACTAGAATTAACTGGTCTATTAAATGTATTTAAGATATCTTCAGCTGTAATTTCATTTGTGGGAGCTGGCTCATCTTGTTTTTGTTTAATTACGGCTGTTTTTTGTTGGTTTTGCCCCTGTTTAAGATCATCAAGCTGTTTTTGCAGCTTAATCATCATGTCGTCACTAGACCCGGTATTAGGAATTTGGGCAGCAGGATCCATACGAATATAGTGTATCAAAAATCTAAGCCTTTAACTACAGGAATGCCTTTATCATATGGGTGTTTCACTTTTTTCATCTCGGTTACCAAATCAGATTGATCAATCAACTCCTGAGGAGCATTACGCCCAGTTAGAATTAAATGAGTTTGTCCTCTTTTTTTAATTAAATTTTTAATATCAGATAAATCTAAAAGACCATCTGCCAAAGTATTAACAATCTCATCACATACTAACAAAAAGTACTTTTGTGAGGTTAAAATTTTTTCTACTTTTTCTAGTGCTTTTTGTGCTACCAATTTGTGATCAGTTTCACTTAAAAGATCAGTTACTTTCCCACCCGTCTTTAGTTTTTTCTCTTTTATTCTTACTCCATACTTCATACTTCTTACTTCTTTTATATAAAATCCTTTACCCATTAGATAAAAATCAACTCCAGTTAATATTTGAGGTATTTTTTTTTCCGAGATATCCCAACTATCACTTTTGTACCAAGCCACCCAAGCAACTTTTTTACCTGCACAAACTGCGCGAGTTACAGTTCCCAAGGCAGCACTGGTTTTACCTTTGCCATCACCGGTAAATATGTAAATTAAGCCATTCATAAATTGTGTCATTCCGGTAAAGACATTAGTCTTATCCGGAATCTTATGTAAATTCCCAAAGATTCTAAAATCCCTAAGGGATCCCTTTGGGACAAGTTCATGATAACAAATAAATATAGTTTATTTAATACAAATAGTCCCCTTCTTATAACATTCAACAATATTTTTACTAGGAGGAAAAAGAGGTTGAGGTAAATCATTTAAGTCAAACCAGTTTAATTCGCTATGTTTATCCGGTTCTTTATTTTGAAATTTTTTTGACTTTGCATGAGCTAAACAGCCAATAGTAATGTAATGCTTATTATCTGATTGGATAAAATATAAATCTTCATTAATACAAATTATTTTGGCGTTTTTAATTATTAGTCCAGATTCTTCCATAACTTCACGTTTGGCACATTCTATTATTGTTTCCCCAAATTCTAAATGACCGCCACCCAAACACCACATATCTGTTCCGTGTGAAGATTTGCGTTTTAGCAGCAAAATTTTGTTTTGGAACATTACTAAAACTCCAATTCCGATTCTAGGCACATTATTTGTTAATTGTGTTTTATTTTTTATCATTAGATTGAAAATTGGCTATTTCCTGCCAATTTTGGTTATATTCCATCTTAAACTTATCAAATATTTTCACTAATTTTTCTATCGGTAATCCCACCACATTACTATAACTACCTTCAACGGTAATTTTAAATTGTTCACCCACATCCTGAATTGCATAAGCTCCAGCTTTGTCCATAACTGTTCCTGTGGCAATATAACGATCAATTGCTTCGTCGTCAAATTGGCCGAAAGTGACTGTGGAAATATCATAATCAGTGATTAACGTAGGGACAGGTTTGAAACCTGTCCGTACAGAAATTATTAAACATATCCCTGTATAAACCTTATGTTTATTCCCCCGCAGTTTTTGAAGCATCTGTTTAGCATCTGTTTCATCTTTGGGCTTTCCCAAAGATGTCCAACTATCACCAATATGGATAATTACGGTCGTGTCTGCCCCGAGAATAACAATGTCTTTTATAGGGACAGGTTTCAAACCTGTCCCTACGTTGGGCAATAAATTTTGCAGGACCTTTTTAGCCTTGGCTTTGGCCAGTCGCATTACCATCTCCTGCGGAGTGCGGGCTAATTTCCCTAATTCCTCTTCATTAATATCAGCAGTGATAATCTTAAAATCGGAAATTAAGTATTTGAGTAGTTGCTGGCGACGCTGGGATGAGGAGGCAAGAATAAATAGCATATTTTACAAACTACACTTACTAAACCCGCACGCCAAACACATCGAGCAGCCTTCACTCATTTGCAGTTTCCCCCCACATTCCGGACATAATTCAGCTGTTAGTTGATAGCTGTTAGCTTTTATCTTTTTATCTGTATTTTGCGTTTCTTTTGTGCTTTGTTCTCCGTTAATACTTGCTACTTTATACTTACTACTTAATTTCTCATTCATCCTCTCTTTAAGCGTTTTAATCCTAATCTTACTCTGTATCACCAATTTTTTATCCTGTTTACCTTGTTGATCCTGCTTTACAGAACTAACCTTGGGTGATTGCAGAATCTGCACTGACTTACTACCATCTCTGTAAATCGTGACCCCTTTACAACCTAATTTCCAAGCTAGCATATAAGCCTGAGATATCTCTTCAATAGTAGCGCTGTTGGGAAAATTAATAGTTTTGGAAACCGCATTATCGGTATATTTTTGAAAAGCTGCCTGCATCTGCACATGCTCATCCCAAGCGATATCGTGGGCTGTCACAAACACTTGTTTGAGTTTTTCTGGTACTCCATCCACATGCTGACAACTGCCGGTTTTGGCGACCTCTTCCAAAATTTCCTGTCTTTGCTGTTCATCCTCAACTTCATCTTCTAAATACTTGGCAAAACAAGGGTTAACATAGCTAAGTCCTGCATCATCAACCACATTTTTAACATAAGAAAGGGCATATATCGGTTCAATTCCAGATGAACAATCAGAAACCATCGATATGGTTCCAGTTGGAGCAATGGTGGTTAGGGCTACATTACGCTGTTTAATACCTTTCTTATCGTACTCACTCCCTTTCCAGTTAGGAAATACTCCCTTTTCCTCAGCCAGTTGTTCTGACTCATCATGAGCCACTGAGTAAATAAAGCGCATAATTTTTTCTGCCAAATTCAAAGCTTGCTCACTGTTGTAACCAATCTGCAATTGATAGAGCATATCTGCCCAACCCATCACACCCAAACCAATGCGGCGATTGGCTTTGGCCATTTTTTCAACTTGAGAAATAGGATAAATAGAAATATCCACTCCGTTATCTAGGAAACGTACTGCCAAACGCACCACTTCTTCTAGCCTTTTCCAGTTGATATATTTAGAGCTTAACTTCTGATCTTTTTTACTAGATTCTAAGTTCTGTGTTCTAAATTCTTGTTTCACAAACTTAGCTAAATTAATCGACCCTAAATTACAAACATCAAAAGGATGTAGAGGTTGTTCTCCACAAGGATTAGTGGCACTCATTGGACCTAAACTTGAAAATAAAGGATTATGTCGATTAATTTCATCCAAAAAAATTACGCCTGGATCACCAGTACGCCAAGCTAAAGTTACAATTTGATCATATAAAGTTTGAGCAGAAATAGTTTGTATTATTTCTCCAGTGCGTGGATTTTTCAAAGTAAATTCTTTATCTTCATCTACTGCTTGCATAAACTCATCAGTCATACCGACAGAAATATTAAAGTTGTTAATATCTGATTCTTCAGTTTTACAGGTGATA
>CAYXFC010000018.1:0-11057 GCA_964464155.1 uncultured Pseudomonadales bacterium | reverse complement strand
ATCAGTCAGGATTTTGTTCAAAAAAGGTTCGAGCTTCGTTCAGTAATTGCGACATAGATTAATATATATTCTTCTGTTAAAATAGATACTTCCTGTAATTATTTTTTGGGTTTGTTTTTATGAACGCAGTGCGTCGTCTTTACCATTTTATTTTTTTATCTCCCCTTACCTATTGGACGGGGATATTTTTGATGGTAATTGGTCTGGTATTATCCAATCTTGCTCCATTTTTTGTAAAATGGCTGACTGAGTCAGTCCAGCAAAATCAATTAAACCATGCCTTTAGTTTGGTTTTGATATTTGGGGTGCTGTTACTTTTGAGTAATTTAATTTCTAATTTGGCTTATTTTATCGGCGATAAAAATATGGTGGCAACTTCGACTACCATTACCCAAGCAGTTTTGACTCATATCCATAATTTAGATTTTGCCTATCACACCAACAAAAGCTCAGGTAAACTTATCTCTTTGATGAAACGTGGAGATGAGGCCTTTTTTACTTTTTATGATGTGTTAAATCGGAGTTTGCTCAGTATTTTTATCAGTTTCCTGGTCATGTTTGGAGCGTTCTTACAGCTTAGATGGACTTATTTGGTTTTTGTGCTGACTTTAATTTTTATCAGCGTATTTATTTCTTATTTTTTGGTTAAACTTAATATCAAAAAAAGGAACCTATTTAATGATGCTGATGATGAAGTTTCCTCAGCTAGAGTTGATAATCTGGTCAACTTTGATACGGTAAAGTATTTTGCCAATGAAAAATTTGAACAAAAACGATTTGCTTCATTGCTCAAAAATTGGTACACAACTTTGCAAAATTATTTTTTTACCTTCCGATATTTTGATGTGATTTTGGGCAATATTATCAATCTTGCTCTGGTTGGGATAATGCTGCTGGCATTAATTGACTTAAGAAACGGCATAATAACTCTAGCCGAATTTCTTTTGGTTACTACTTTTGCCATGACTTTGTTTCCCAAAATGATGAATTTTTTGTTTAGTTTCAGGGAACTTGCTAAAAAACATACAGACCTGAGAGTGTATTTAGGATTATTAGATGAAAAGATTTCTGTGCTCGATCCCGTACATCCCAAAACTATTACAAATCCCAAAGGAGAAGTAGAATTTAGTCACGTGACATTTGCTTTTGAGTCAAAAAACTTCCCAGTTTTAGATGACTTTAGTTTAAAAATAAAAGCCGGAGAATCAGTTGCTTTGGTTGGTTATTCTGGAGCTGGCAAGACGACAATTGCTAAACTGCTAATGCGTATGTACGATCCCCAAAAGGGTGAAATAACTCTTGATAGAGTGAACTTAAAAGATTTAACCAAAGAAGACTTACGCAATCAAATTGGCATAGTGCCCCAAGATCCTTTACTTTTTAATAATACGATTTTTTATAATATCGCTTATGCTAAAAATAACGCATCCAAAGATGACGTTTACGATGCAGCTGAAAGTTCTAAGGTAAATGATTTTGTCCATAAACTACCCTTTGGCTATCAAACAGTCGTAGGAGAGCGTGGGATAAAATTATCTGGAGGCCAACGCCAAAGACTGGCCATTGCCAGAGTGCTGTTGGAGCAGCCAGAAATATTGGTTTTTGATGAAGCTACTAGCTCTTTGGATTCATTATCTGAATTAACTATTCAAGAAGCTTTTTGGAATATGGTAAAAAATAAAAATCATCCTCGTACTGCAATTATTATTGCTCATAGGCTATCAACAATCATGAGAGCGGATCGGATAATAGTAATCGACAAAGGTAAAATTGTAGAAAGCGGTACTCATCAAGAACTGCTTACAAATCCAAAGGGAATTTATCAACAGCTTTGGGCATTGCAAAAAAATGGCTTTATTGGCGATGAAGAAATAGAATCTGAATAAAAAATTATTAAAATTAAATTATATCTTTCATGATCTATAGAAATAAAACTTTTACTATATCGGAACTAAAAGAACATGATTATGATGAGTGCGAATTTAACTCCTGTCTCTTTATTGGTTTAAGTCTTCATTTTATATCTTTTACTAAATGCAAATTTAACCAATGTGATTTTTCTGGAGCTATTTTTGACGGGATTAACTTTACAAACTGTACCTTTCCTGAAAGTAAGATGAGTTATCTGGATTTTTCGTATACTACTTTTAAAAATTGCGACTTTGGCTATGCTGTTATGCAGGGTTGTGTATTTCAAAGGTTAAAAAGTGGAAGTAAGTTTGAAAAACAAAAAATGGACTTAAGTAATTGTAGCTTCCGTAAATGCAACTTAAAGCAAACAGTTTTTGTTCTTTGTAATTTAAGAAATGTTCAGTTTGAAAAATCAAATTTAGAAAAAGCAATTTTTGAAAATTGTAGACTAGAACAAGCTTGCTTTACGGAAGCTAATATAGAGGGGGCAGGATTTGATACATCAAAAATTGGGAATACAATTATTGATTTTAATGGCTTTATACAATATGGGAAATCTAAGGGATTTATACTATCAAAAATTTGAATATTGGTTATTAACAATAGTTTTTTATAAGATATAATTTTCTAATAAATACTAAAATATATGAACATAAACATCTTGCAAGTAACCACAAATGATCTCAAAGAAAATAAATACCTTTTAGAACTCCCAGAATTTTATCGGTCAAAAAAATATATAGAAAATAGTTCTTGGCATCTTAATCAATCGGTATTTGATCATATTGTTGCTGTATACGCGTCAGCTGAGATGTTAATTTCTGGTCGGTTAATTAATGTGACTAGTACTATAAATTCAATTAAGCAATACCTTTCGCAAACCCTAGGAAATAAATCTAGAGAAGCAATTTTTAGACTTGCTGTATTACTTCATGATAATGCCAAAAGTGATACTTTGGTGATAGATCAGGCTGGTAATGCAGGATGTCCTGGGCACGAGTTAATTGGAGCTACAAAAGTATGGAATTATCAAAAAAGGTTTGGTTTTGATGATATTGCTATGGAAGCAGTTGAAAGAATAGTTAGATATCATGGTTTAACTTCGGAAATGATTAATCAGTCATTAACAACAGGTAAGACTCAAAAATATTACCAACTCTTAAGCGAAACAGTTGGCAATGTATTGGGAGAGCTTATTTTACTTATGTACGCAGATTTATCTGGATCAGATCTAATAAAAAGTGATCAAAAAGCATTTGAAGATAGAATAAAAATATTAAATAAATATATTAGTTGGAAATTTGATTAAATAACTTCTTGGTATTTTTCAGCTTTTTGCAGCTCCTCATCATAGACAGATGTAGGTGGATCAGGTTCATATACATGGTCTGGTCTTAGTTTGCCATATGGATGTTTTTTACTATCGAGATGTGTCATTTGAAATTCTAATCCCGGTTCTTTAATGGGATTTGCTGGGATTGATACTTCTAAAGTTGAGAGAGATTTTGTGCTAGCACAAATTAAAAATTTGTTTTCCCTAGCTATAAAAAGTGATCCACTTCTCATCTGTACAATCTCATCTGGTGTTAAATCTTCTACTTGTTGTCCTTGATCTCTAAGCTCTGCTCTTTTGGTATTTTCTTGTTGGACAGAACCAGTTCCCCTCAATATCTTCCTTTCCATTATTGTACCGTCTGGATTATAAATATTATGTACAACATCTCTTATCCCCGCATTATAAACAATAGTGTTATAAGTATTACCTTCAGGTTGAGCAGCATACATCACCAAAGCTGTTCTGGACATCGCTTTATAGTCTTGGCCGTAAGCTACTGGTTCAAGAAAGACACCTTGTGTGGATAAACCGTTTATTTGTCTAGCTCTAAGTGTTTGTTCTTCTCCTTCATGTTTACGACCTATGACGATTGGATGTCCATACTCAATTAATTCTGGAACTGGTTTATCAGTTTCAAGTTTTCTATCTATATATTCAACTTCTGGATCGTTAGTTTCAGGATCTTGGACATCATCAAATGACTTAGCTATGTCTGTTGAGGTGATTGGTGTTTCAGTAGGCATAATAAAAGAATTAATAGATACGACTAAGTTATAACAAATAACACTAATTCACAATAACTATCTCAGCTCCATTTAATAAGCAATAATAACTTTATAATATTTTACTTCACTCCAATCACTTTTCTTAATCCAGGTATAAACAAGATTATTCGCGTAATTATCCAAGACAATAAAAAAATTAAAGAAATATATTTTATTTCAAATATCCATAAACTATTTTTTACTAGATGAATTTGTAGGTTGCTATAGCGATCAATTATATCCATCGCAAATATGTGGATTAAATATATTCCGTAAGATGAGGCTGATACATTTTTAATAATCGCCATTCCTATCTTTGGGATACGTACTTTCAGTTGCATTTCGAAATGACTAATTAAAATATAAATAGTTAAAACCATGACTACTATATTTATTGATAAATAATTCCAGTAAAATTCGGCAATACCTAACCAATTATTTGCAATTGCTAATATTGAAAGTACTAGACTTGTAATAAAGATAATCGCCATCCAATAATAATATGTTTTTTTGAACCTAATTAATGATAATAAATAACCACTATAAAAATAGCATAGATAAATAGACCAAATGTTAATTAAATTTATAAAAGAGTTAGTTGTGGTAAATGTATTTAATAAAGTAAATCCTATGGCAAATAAAAATAACGCCACTGTAATTATTACTTTAGATTTGATTATTATATGTTTATTAATAGATACAATCAGGGGGCTTAATAAATAAAGACTGATTAAAGCTTGTAAAAAATATAAGGGGCCAGTTTGAGTTGTAAAAAAATTATTTACAATTTCTGAAATGTTGTGTGATTTCCCTAACCACCAGAATTCCCATAGATAGAAAAAGATAAACCAAAAAAGGAGTGGAAAACCCAAACGCCAAAACGTTTTTTTACATAATTTACTAAATACTATATTACTTGAGTTATTAAGTAATAAAAATCCGCTTACCATAAAAAAAAGAGGGACTGAAATTCTTACTATCGTCCCCCAAAGTGCAATCACCCACCAAGAAATTCCATGAGAATAATTTGATCCCATTATAAAATAATGTGTAGCATGAATAGAAACCACACCAATAATCGCAAAAACTCGAAGTACATCAATAAATACAAAATGATCTTTATTAACCATATAATGTAAATTATTATAGAAATTAGATACTAATATAATAATTAATTAGGAAATTATAAAGGCTCAATAATCAATTGCTAACTTTTAGAAATATATAGAGCTATAAAACTAAATTATATTTTGTTATAATTTCTGATGTAAGAAAATTATTAATGAATTTATGAAATACTATTTAATTTTAGCTATCTTTATCTTTCTTTCATATTTTAATAACCCCAATCAACTTTTTGCCTCAGATAATGAAAAATATACTTTGGAGCCGTCGGAACAAAGCATCAAAATACCAGTAAGTTTACCCTACTCCGGTTATGGTATCAACGTCTTATTAAAGCAAAATGATCAAATTGTATTAGACCAGAGGGATGTGAGTTATCAATGGACATATAATAATAAATATATCAACCTTTTGGATACAGGATTTAATTCTGGCTGTCCATATAATATAAATTCACCCTGTAATAATCTGCATGCAAATTTGCAAGGGGTTGTTCCCGGGAACCTTGAAGTTAATGTTATTGCTATAAAAAATGGAGCTACAATTGCCTCCACCTCATTCAAAGTTGAAGTAAGTGATGATTCTTATACTCTAGAGTCAAGTGAACAGAATATTACTTTCGATCAAGGGACAGATTATGGAGTCAATGTTTTATTCAAAAAAGATGGGTATCTTATTCTTGATCAACAGAATGTTTCTTATGTTTGGAAATCTCATAACCAAAATATGGTAACTGTATATGATCGTGGTTTTGAAAATGGATGTCCATATGATCTAGTCGCTCCCTGTCCTAATATGAATGCAATTTTAAGTGGGAAAGGTGGTGGTAAAACCAAAATTGAAGTTGAGGTATGGATAGGAAAAACCTTGATCGAAGTTACATATATTGACGTTGAAGTTAAAGGAGAATCTCAACCGGTTTTAACAACTCCCAAGAAACCAACATCGCCACCCACAATAAAACCAGTTCAAGTAATTCCAGAGCCGACAGTTCAAACTAATCCCAATAATACTGAAAATATAGACAATAATTATGAGGGAGAAAGACTTTTAAGAATTGAAAAAAGTTTGGCAGAACTTAATAATAAAGTTGAAAAACAGGAAAATATTCTGCAAAAAATACTATCTTTTTTTAAACGTCTATTTGGGGGAAATTAACTATCTTTTTGTAGCTAACTCAATCAATTTATCCAAAAGCTTGGAGTAAAATATTTCTGAAGCCTCCCAAAGTTTGGGATACATAGAAATCGATGTAAATCCTGGAATAGTATTAATCTCATTAACTAGAATTTTATTATCTTTAGTTAGAAAAAAGTCGACTCTGGCCATACCTTTGCACTGCAAGACTCTAAAAGCTTTCAGAGCAGTTTCTCCAATTTGGTCTGAAATTTCTCCTGGAAGCTTTGCGGGTATTTCTAATTCGGCTCCGTTTTCATCTAAGTATTTGGCATCATAATCATAAAATTCGTGACCTTGAGGAATAATT
The DNA here is from genome assembly GCA_964464155.1 of uncultured Pseudomonadales bacterium. Lineage (GTDB taxonomy): Bacteria > Patescibacteriota > Microgenomatia > UBA1400 > UBA1449 > CAYLQQ01. The sequence goes on along the minus strand of CAYXFC010000018.1, from coordinate 4,435 downwards.
TCACCGACGACCGATGCTTGAGGATTTTCGTTACCTAAGACTGCTATTTCCAACTCTCTCCCCTCAATTGCTTTTTCCAAGAGTATTTGATTATCGTATTTCAAAGCTTCATCCATGGCAGGTTTTAGCTCACTTTGACTATGAACCTTAGTAATACCAATGGATGAGCCTTGATTGGCTGGTTTTACAAAGAGAGGCAATTTCAGTTTTTTAATACTTTGATTGATAAAAGTATCATTAATCTCATGTTTACTTGCCCAAGTAAAATCAGAGACATTAATATTATTTGCCTGCAAAATCATTTTGGTGGTGATTTTGTTCATTCCTATTGCTGATCCCAATACACCAGCACCTACATAAGAAACACCTAGTGTTTGCAAAAAACCTTGGATAACGCCATCCTCTCCTCCTGTACCATGGATAAGTGGGAAAGCCACATCAGTATTATGGAAGATACTTAAGTTGTGAATTTGCAATATTCCCTTCTCGCTTTTGCTTGCAAGAATTTTTATAGGGTTTTGGACTGTTAACTCTTTGTTGTCTGATGTTTGCAACAATTCTTGATTAGGTAATTGCAACCAATTACCATTTTTATCAATTCCAATTAAAGAAATTTCATATTTATTAGGGTCTAGTGCTTGATAAACTGATTTAGCAGTACGAACCGATACTTCATGTTCGGTATTAGCACCACCAAAAAGTAAACAAATTCTAATTTTGGATGCCATATTCATTTGCCTTTCATCAAATTAAACTAGAATAACAGTATTACAAATTATTGTGAATAACTTATGAAATTAAAACTCAATGATCAGGCACCAGATTTTAGTCTATTTGATCAAACTAATAAACTACATAAACTATCCAACTATCTAGGTAAATATGTATTGCTATATTTTTACCCCCGTGACAATACTCCGGGATGTACTTTGGAAGCTTGTAATCTTCGTGATAACTGGTCAGAGTTTGATAAATTAAATGTTGTGGTTTTGGGAATATCGACTGATTCTATAGAAAGTCATACCAAGTTTGCCGATAAACTTCAACTACTCTTCCCTATTTTAGCAGATGATGATAAAAAAGTAGTTCAGTTGTATGGAGTTTGGGGAGAGAAAAAGTTTATTGGAAGAACTTATATGGGAACTAATAGAATGTCATTTTTAATTGATCCCGAAGGTAATATTGTTAAAATTTATGAGAAAGTTAAACCCGCGCAGCATGCTCGAGAAGTTTTGCATGATCTGCAAAAATTACTGCCTAATAATATTGTAAATATTTCTCAATAAATATAAATTTCGAATATATTATTAAAAATGATGTTTTGCTTTTCATCTTAATTTGCATATAAAACTTATCATTTTGTGTATTGGCTTCTATATTTTTACTAATAATTTATGAATTGTGAGTTTTTACCAAACAGAATATAATATTACTCTGTAATTATATAAAGTTTATAGATATGAAACTAACCAAAATTGTGGCGACTCTAGGACCGGCTAGCGATAGTCCAGAAATTATTGAAAAATTAATAACAAGTGGAGTGAATATTTTTCGTTTTAATATGAAACATGCGGATATCGCCTGGCATAGGCAAAGGATTAATTTAGTACAAAAAATTGCGGATCGACTAAAAATTTCCATCGGAATTTTAATTGACTTGCAGGGTCCAGAAATTAGATTAGAAACTAGAGAACATAAATCAGTCATAGTTAAAAAGGGAGATCTAGTTGAATTTGGAGTGAGTTTACAGTCTGGAGTTAATGTATGTATTCCCCATCAGATAGTTTTTGATACTCTTAAGCCTGGAGATAAATTACTGGTAGACGATGGTTTTTATGAATTTGAAATAGTTGAAATAAATAATAAAACAATGACAGTCAGAAGCCAAGATGATGGGTTCATAAACCATCGTAAAGGGGTGAATCTTCCCGGAAAACATATCAACCTTCCCTCTCTAATTGATGATGATTTGAAAAAATTAGATATGGCTGGAGTAAATAAAGTTGATTTTGTAGCCTTATCTTTTTCCCGTACCAAAAAAGATATTGAAGTTTTAAGGTTCGAAATGGAAAAAAGAAAAATCAAAGCTCGGATTATTGCTAAAATTGAAAGTCAAGATGCCATTGATCATCTAGATGAATTAATAGCCAGCTCTGATGGTGTTATGGTTGCCAGAGGAGATTTGGGAATTGAAGTCCCGATTGAAGAACTGGCTTATTGGCAAAAAACTATTATTAATAAAGCTAGAATAGCTACCAAACCGGTAATTACAGCGACTCAAATGTTACAATCAATGATCGATAATCCTTTGCCAACTAGAGCCGAAGCAGTTGATGTGGCCAATGCCGTTTTTGACGGTACTGATGCTATTATGCTTTCTGGGGAATCAGCCAGTGGTAAATATCCAATCAAAGCAGTTCAACAGATGGCAAAAATTGTATTGTTTACCGAACCCAAAGTAGAAGTTGTCCGTATAGATCACACCCCTCAAAATCAAACAGAACTTTTGGTACATGGAGTGATGGCAATGTTAGATAGCTCTCAGCATCCTGGCATTGATAAAATTGTAGTTTTCACCGAATCTGGATACACTGCTAGAGTGTTGTCTTCTTTAAGATTAAAAAAACCGATTATCGCTGTTTGTCGTTTTCCTTATATTGTGGAACAGTTGTCTATATCTTATGGTATTGACCCTTTTTATATGGAATTACCCAAAGGAAGCTGTCAAGTATCTTTACCGAACCCAATATTTACTCACATGAAAAAGAGAGGCTTAATTAAAACTGGAGAGAAAATTCTAGTGATTCATGGACGTAAATGGCAGGAAGAAGGCAAAACTAACACTTTAGCAATAGTTGATGTAGTGTAATTAAAGCACTTTAGTGATTAATATAATTAGCTACAACTTCTATATTATTTATATAAATTTACTGTTCAAAAAGGAGATTAATATGTGTAGAGAACGTGCAACTTGTCCATTAGAACCAGGGGACTACAGATGTAAAGAAATTTGTGGAGTTGATCCTAGTGATGAGGGACAATTTTTTTATGAGGGCGGAGTGCAAGTCGTTCCATTAAATTTGGCAAAAGAGGTCACAGCTAGAATTGATGGATCTCCCATGGATTAATAATTATTCAATTCAGATGATATTTGGTAATTTATTAAAAGGTATCTATCCCATATTTAAACCCAAGGGAATAACTTCTTTTAGGGTTATTTCAATATTGCGTAAAATTACTGGTGTAAAAAAAATTGGGCATGGAGGGACTCTAGATCCACTAGCTAGTGGAGTTTTAGTAGTAGCTATCGGTAAAGAATTTACTCGTAAAATTCATTTACAAGTTGCTAAGGAAAAAGAATATGAAGCGGAAATTATGCTAGGGTTAACAAGTACTACCGATGATGAAGAAGGAATAAAAAATGTTGTAGAAACAAGTCGTGACTTGTCACAACAAGAAATTGAAAAGATACTTCCTCAATTTATCGGGAGAATAGATCAAGTTCCACCGATATACAGTGCGATCAAAATAAAAGGACAAGAGGCTTATAAATTAGCACGCCAAGGTAAAAAAGTGGAAATGAAATCTAGAATAGTTGAAATTAAAAGTATAGAAATAACAAGTTATAAATGGCCACTTTTATCAATTAAAGTAGTCTGCGGTTCAGGATTGTATATCCGTTCTTTAGCGCGAGATTTGGGTAAAAAATTAGGAACTGGTGGATATTTACATAATTTAGTCAGAACCAGAGTCGGTGAGTATAAACTGGAAGATTGTTTACAGTTACCTACTTCTCTACCAGAGAATACAAAAGTGACGAAACTACAGACAAAACTAGACTAAATAAAATTGCCCAACCGAAAGATGATACATGGAAACCACTCACTAGATTTTGGGCTAGAAGAACCATTAAAGCATTTATTACCCAAGTAAATAGACCAAGTGTCAAAATATTGAAAGGCAAGGTAAAAATAAGTAATAAGGGTTTTATTAATGTATTAACTATTCCCAGAACTATAGATACCAATATAGCAGTTATAAAATCATTAATTACTACCCCATTTAATAATATAGAGGTTAGATATACAGCTAGCGCATTGACTATCAAACGTAAAACAAACATACAACCTCCTTTTTAACTTCTTAATTTTGTATAATCATTTTAGCATATTAATAAAAATGTATTTTTCCATGAAACTTTCACTCTATTTAGAATCTAAACCTGTTAAATTATTTATTGTAGTAGTATTAAGCTTTATTCTATTTATTATATTATCTCAAAAGATAGATTTGGTTACAGCCGATCTTGGTAGACATCTTAAAAACGGAGAATATTTTTTCCAACAATTCAAGCCAGTTACCACTAATTATTACTCATATACTATGCCTGAAAATCCTACCATTAACCATCATTGGTTTTCCGGAGCGATTTTTT
>CAYXFC010000017.1:0-11257 GCA_964464155.1 uncultured Pseudomonadales bacterium | reverse complement strand
AATAATGATGTTATATGATTTGATTGAAGCACGTGCAATGAATATAAAAGTTAAAAAAATGGTTTAGTTTGGTGCTAATTTATTAGCTAAAAATTAATCATCTATATTCATATGCCGCCATATTTTGAATTTGATAGACCAAGACATCTCGATGGATTTGCAAAATATCACAAAGCTTTAGAAACAGGGACGATACCAGAAGATTTAACAGTTCCTGGTAAACCATATCGCCTAGTACAGTATCGACCTGGCAATTGGGCTCTACTTACTTTTTCTATTGATGATACTAGCAAACATATTGGGACCATTTTCCCAGCTAACGCTCAACTTAGTGGCGAGGAGGCAAGATCAGCATATAGCGCTATTTCGGACTTTATTACAAATGAAAATGGGCGTAAATAAGCACTAATTGTTACACGAATACTTAATCGTCAACTTTGGTCTCTTGTTAACATCAGAATAGTTAGATGATGCAAAAGAGTCTCCTAATCTAGGAACCCCACTGATCATAGGAGCATTTAGTCTTATAGCGAATTGATTACTGTCCCGATTTTGGAACCAATTCTCTACTAAAGTTTTAGCATTAATAGTATTTTCTCCCCATGTAATTGCTTGTGTCTGAGACAAAACTATATCTGCATTTAGACCTGATGCTCCAGCATTTGACCAACTTAAAGTTTTATTAGCCAAAGACCAATTACTAAAATATTCATCAAATGGCTTTATTATCCTAGAAAACTCCACCTGCCCTTGGACACCTCCCCAAGCAACTACCCATAATTTAAGACTAGCTTCATCAATCACAATTCCATTTTCTTTAGGCATTCCATACAAATCAAAACTTAATAAGCCATTTAGATATTGCCACCAATTTTCGACTTTTATATTTTGACTTAATGCTCTAACTGGCACAGTTTGGGAATCCTCAATTACACTAGAAATGTATGTATCCTGTGTTCCTAAGTAATTATCTAAACCTTGCTGCAAAACTAACTCTCTTTGCTCAGTGAAGTTACAATCAGCAATTGGAGTTGGTGTTGGAGTAGGATTTGGTTTGTAATCAAGACATGAATATTGAATGTCCAATTGTGGTCTTTTGCTAATATCCGTGTTTTCAGAAGATGCTAGCCATTTACTGCTTGAATCATTTGCAAATAATAAAATATCAAAATGGCTATTATTTTTGTTAGTAAACCATTCTTGTGCTTGAGTTGTTACATCAATTGTATTTGCTCCCCAACCAGCACTTGATGCATAACTTAAACTATAATCCATATCAGCGCCTTGAGTCAGTGAAGCTCCCAAACCGCCCCAGCTATAACTATTTAGTTTATTAGCAAACGTCCAATTAGCAAAAGTTTCTGAAAAAGTTTTTCTTAAATTTGCGATATTAATTTGTTTATTGGCTACTCCATCCCACTGAATGGTATTGATAATCAATTTAGCTCTATCAATCTTAATATCCTCGTTGATAGGTAAATTACTCAAATTATATCCAATTAATCCTCTGAATTTGGGATAAAAATCTTGGATTTTAATATATTTACTTAGAGTTGGAATTGGATTTGATTCATCAGCTGGCGCTTCAACGTCTTTAATAAGATATGTATCTTCAACTCCAAAATACCCACTAACTCCTTGGCGTAAACTTGCACTTTGAGTGCCCACAAAAGAACAATTTGGAGTTGGAACTGGAGTAGGTGTTGCTGTAGGTGTAGGCGTAAGTGCAGGATTTACAGTAATAGATACTGGAAATTCTACAGGTAAACTAGGCGCTTCACCATTTTTTAAGACTTGATTACCAATATATATACCAGGTGAAACAGCTGAGTCAGCATTGAGATAAATCATGGCAGTACCACCTTCTGATATTTGAGCGCTTGTTGGAACAAATTTTAATTGTGAGCCTACACTGGTCGGATATCCGTCAAAAATATAATTTGTTCCCCATGTAGATTGTAAGGTAAACGCAAATTTAACTGTTTGACCTTGAGTTATGGAAAGGTTGACCGAATCAGGCTTAACAAAACCGGTATCAAATATCCTTGTAAAATCTATATTTTCAACCCATTGATGCTGTTCATCTAAATCTACTTTAATATATTGAGGCTGAATAACAATTTGATTTGTTGGTGGATCAATATATGGCTTAATATAATAATCTCCATAAGAAAATTGGTCATAAATACTTTCAATGATTTTATAGTAACCCAATGAATCTGTAGTAGCATACCTGAGCATATTTCTATTTTTCAAAGCATCATCTAAGGTGCATCATCTAAGGTGTCATATACTGGAATGTAGTTACCAGCTATACCATTACCTTCTTCATCAATCAATCTTCCAGCAAAACCCCTAACTTTGTGTATAGGCAAAGACAGATTGTCTCTTCCCAAAACTCCATTATTACAATTAGTATCCCCAAAAACTTCAAGTTTAACTACATATTCACCATCTCTAGGTAACACATTTAAATTAAAACTGGCTAGCTTTCTTTCGCTGGATTCACTTTGATTACTGGTTAAAGTTATACCTTCTGTTGTCCATGCAGAGGGAGAGGCTGAATCTGCCCATGATATTTGATAGTTTTCAAAAGCTGTACTGTATACTTTTCCATATATATCAATAGTTTGACTGCTGTTAATAGTATCGGAATATATTGGAGAATTGTTTTCTAATAAATTTGTTAAAGTAGCATCAGTTATAGTATTTTGAACATCGTTGCATTTCAGGCTTTCTTTAAGTGGGCTTATACCTCCAAATCCAGAAAATTGACTCCAATTAACTGAATCAAGAGTAGATGTCCAAGTACGAATATTGGTAGCAATTTCTCCTGCTGATAAATTTTCATTATTTTGAGCCAGTAACATTGCAAAGCCAGACACATAAGGCGCTGCAAACGAGGTTCCATCCAAAGACATATAACCACCATTATTTGAAGCAGTATAAATATCATCTCCTGGAGCAACCACATCCATGCCCGCTCCACGGCTTGTTAAACTAGAAGCAATGCCATTCCTATTATATAAGCCTACCGCGATAACCCCAGGATAACGAGCAGGATATGTAAGCTTTTTGTTAGGATCATTTCCGGCAGCTGCAATTAAAGTAATATGATTATTTTCTACTAAACTTCTAATAGCTTGAGCTTCGCTACTAAATCCACCGTTACTTCCAAAACTCATATTAATTACTCTCACTTGAGAAAAGCCAGCTGCATAATTTAACGCCTCAAGTTCTGAAGAAATAGATATGTAACCGCTATTTGAAATGTTTATTTTCAATACCATTATTTTGCCATGCCAAGCCATGCCAGCAATTCCTTTATTATTATTTGTCGTTGCCATAGCTACCGCTGCCACTCCAGTTCCATGTACAAAATCATCCATAACATTATTATTATCAGCATAAGTATTCCAACCATTTATATCGTCAATATAACCATTTTGATCATCATCAATTCCATTGTTGGGAACTTCAGTTGAGTTAATCCAAATTCTATCTTGTAAATCCTCGTGATTTATATTTACTCCCGTATCTAAAATTGCCAAAACTGCCGAACTGCTGGCGTTTTGATTATCCCAAACCGATTCCATAGGCAAAAAACCATTTTTATATGCCCATTGATAATAATTACCGTTGTAATAATAAGGATCATAAGGAGTTGCCATTATTTCTCTAATCCCATTTTCTTCCACAAAATCAACGTTAGGATTTTTTTTAAGCTCAGTAATTATTTGATCCTGTTTATTATTTTTAATGTCATATACAACCATGTTTTCTAAACCCTTTAAATTACTAAGGTTAAGATTTTTTTCTTTACTAATATAATCAAGTGGAGTGATAGGAATATTTAGCAGTTTTTTAGAAAGAGATGGTTTAATTTTTTGAGGAGTGTTTTTGTATTTTACTATTAGCTGTGAATTTTGAGGTTTTGAATTTTGAGCAAAAATATTAATTGGCAGTGTTAATAATACAGACAAAAGAAAAATTAATCTCCAAAAAGTATTTTTATGCATAAATAAGAAGTTATTAATAATAAACTTTTTATATATGTAAAATATATGCTTTGCAAGATGTAATTATAAATTATAGCTGAATTATTTCTGAAGTTCTCTGATTTTATCCCTTAATTTGGCTGCTTTTTCAAACTCCAATGCCTTGGCAGATTCTAACATCACTCGATGAAGTCGCTTAATTGTTTGGTCCAAATCTCTTGGTGTTAAATCATCTGCTTTGATTTTGTTTATTTCTACTTCTCTACCTTTAGGAGTGAGCTGTAAAGTAAAATCACGCTTAGGTTCCTCTTTTTCTCTTTTAATTAGTTTTTCTCTAATAGCTTTTTGAATTCCGGTAGGACTAATATTATGTTTTTTGTTATAAACTAACTGAGTATCTCGACGCCGTTTTACTTCATCTATCGCTCTTTGCATTGAACCAGTTACACTATTTGCATACATAATTACTCTGCCATCAATATGTCTAGCTGCTCTACCCATTGTTTGAATTAAAGAAGTTTGGCTACGTAAAAATCCTTCTTTATCTGCATCTAAAATTGCAACCAGAGAAACCTCTGGCAGATCTAAACCTTCACGCAAAAGATTAATCCCTACCAAAACATCATATGTGCCTAAGCGTAAATCATCCAGAATATCCTGGCGATCTAATGTATCAACATCAGAGTGTAAATAAGCAATTTTGGGTAACGACTTTGCATCTATATTTTCAAATGATTTATAATTTTTTTCGTCATTGAGATATTCAGTAATTGCCTCAGCTAATTTTTTAGTTAGAGTTGTAACCAAAACTCGTTGCCCTTTTTGTTTTCGTTTGATAATTTCAGTTGTTAAATCAGCTATCTGGTTCTCAGTTGGTCTGATTTCTATCTCTGGATCTACTAATCCTGTGGGACGAATAAGTTGTTCAACAATAGATACATTGGGTCTGGTCAATTCCCAATCAGATGGAGTTGCTGACACATACACAGCCTGATTGATTCTTGCTAAAAATTCATTAAATTGTAGTGGTCGATTATCTAGTGCAGAAGGCAATCTAAACCCATAATCAATTAAGGTTTGTTTTCTTGCTTGATCACCATTATACATCCCTCTAATTTGCGGTAGTGTAATATGGGATTCATCAATTACTAGCAGCCAGTCTTTTTTATCCATAAAATAGTCTATTAATGTATATGGAGGATCACCGGGATTTCGACCGTCAAAATATCGAGAGTAATTTTCAATACCATTTACAAAACCTAACTCTTTTACCATATCCATGTCATACCCCACTTTTTGTTCTAATCTGTAAGCTTCTATTTGTTTACCATTGTCACGCAGCCATTTTAATCTAGCTTGTAAATCATTATTGATTTGCTCAAATGCCTTTTGATGTCTATTTGGATCAGTAAGATAATGTTTAGCCGGATATATTAAATATTTATCTTCTTTTCCCTCTTCCATACTGGCTAGAATTAAATCATCACCTGGATCTGCCTTTTTGCCAGTTATTGGATCAAGCCATTTTATTTTTTCGAGCTTCTGACCCAAAAACTCCATCCGTAGTACAACATCCTGGTATGCAGGCCATAGCTCCACCACATCTCCTCTTACTCTAAATCCGCCTCTTTTCATCACATAATCTTGCCTCTCATATTGAAGCCTGACAAATTGCTTAAGTAGTTCGTTGCGATCATAATTTTCGCCAACCTCAATTGAGACTACAAAATTTGCATAATCTTTAGGACTACCTAAGTTATAGATACAAGAAACAGAAGCCACGATAATTACATCATCACGAGTTTGTAAGTTTGTTGTAGCCAGTAATCGCAATTTGTCTATTTCTTCATTTATTTGAGTTTCTTTTTCAATGTAGGTATCTGTAGTTGGAATATATGCTTCAGGTTGGTAATAATCGTAATAAGATACAAAGTAAGACACTCCGTTTTTTGGGAAAAAATCACGGAATTCCTGATAAAGTTGCCCGGACAAAGTTTTGTTATGCGATATTATCAAAGTTGGTTTTTGCACCGCTTCAATCACTTTGGCCATCGTATAGGTTTTACCGCTCCCCGTAACTCCCAGCAGTACCTGATCAGTTTTTTTAGACCTCAAACCGCTAACTAGCTTTTCAATAGCTTGAGGTTGATCACCTTGGGGTTGAAATGGAGAATTAATCTTAAATTGCATAACATCACATTATATCTTAATTCGGCTAAGGTATCTATAAATAATATGAGTTATTTAGCCATAGAAAGTGCTAGTTGACCAATTCGGTATTTATTTGCATATTCTAATCATTAATATTTCAATTTACTGAATTAGAATAGCAACTTAAATAGCTAAGTTCTAGATTCTTAATTCTAGATTCTAACTATGGTTGAACCAAAACACACAGTTACTTTATATAAACGTCAAAGACAAATTATAGATTTTATAGCTCAGTTTTCTCAAAGCAAGGGTTATTCACCAAACCTAAGAGATATTGCTGAAGCCATGGGTCTTTCATCTTTGGCAACAGTGCATGAACATATAGAAAGGTTAGTTCAAAAAGGGGTAGTTAAAAAAACTGCCGCTGGAGGTACTAGAGGGATAGTACTGGTTGACCATAAAATTACTGAAGCAATTAGAGCTGTTAATATTCCCATTTTGGGATGGTTTAGAGCAGGTTCACCAATAGAACCTTACTCTGTAAATCATGCTTATCTACAGGTTGGCGCAGATATGATACCTGGTTCTAAACGGGCGTTTGCCCTGCAAAACAAGGGTGACTTTCTCAAAGAAGAATCTATTTTGGATGGTGATTATTTTATTATCGAAGAAAACGCATCTATTAAAGATGGGGATGTTGTCATTGCGATATTAGAAGACACTTCGGCAATAGTTAAAAAGATTTACCGCGAATCAACCAGAGTAAGACTCGAATCTCTTACAACTAACTTTGCTCCATTTTATACAACCAAGATACAAATACAAGGCAAATTAATAAGTATGCTTCGTAAATTTAACATCTAAGCTATAATAGCTTTATGGGAAATTTATTTATTATTGCAACACCAATCGGTAATCTTAAAGACATCACGCTAAGAGCTGTGGAGACATTATTTTCGTTAGATTTGTTATTATGTGAAGATACTCGTAAAACCAAACGGCTTTTAGACTTTTACAAAGAAAATCTAAAACTTTTACCAAATAACGAATGGCTCAATATAAATTTTAATAGCTTACCTCAATTATTGTCTTTTTTTGAAGAAAACGAAGCTTATCGTTTACCATATGTTTTAGCAGCTCTATCACAAAACCAAAACGTGGGTTTGGTTAGTAACGCAGGGACACCAGGAATTTCTGATCCAGGTTTTTCTTTGGTTTCTTATTGTATAAAAAATAACATTCCAGTAATTACCATACCTGGTTCATCTGCTGTAATTTCTGGACTGTCTATTAGTGGTTTTTCTGCAGACAAGTTCACTTTTTTAGGGTTTCTTCCTAAAAAATCTGGAAAACAAGTGCAGATATGGACTAAATTATTTAATAGTAGTTTGGATCAAACTATTATTTTTTATGAGTCACCATTTAGAATTAAAAAGACTCTATCTACATTACAAACCGTTTTTGGGGATATAGAAGTTGGGATAGCCAGGGAATTGACCAAAATACACGAAAATTTTAGCTTACTACCAATCTCTCAATGGCTTGAAAAACTCAACAAACCTTTAAAGGGTGAGTTAGTCGTCATGTTTCGAATGCAAAAGAGCTAGTTTTCTTGCTCCATAAACTGGAGGATCCTTGGGAACAACTATTTTTGCCATCGGATACATATTATTAATAATATTACCGAAAGCTTTGGGATTAATAGTATTACTAGTAAAAAGACCACCAATTAATACCAAGTCAAAATCGATTCTACCAATTTCTAATTTTGATACAACAGCCTTTATTGCTATAGCCAACTCTTTCATGGCATCACGCAAAATTGTTTGGGCAACTTCATCGTTTGCCTGAGAAGCTTGAGTAATTAGAAAACTTAATTTTGCAATATGAGCTTTATGAAAGTTAAGTCCGTAAATTTTAGATTTTATGTCTACTAAATCTTCTATTGAATAATATTGCTTAACCAAATCTTCCAAAATTGTTTTTTTACCTCTGCCATCATAGCTTTTTACCGCAGCTCTTAAAATTTCTTGACCGATATAAAAAGCACTACCTTCATCACTAATCAAATAATCCAAACCACTTGCTTTTGCTTTAATTCCAGATTGATTAAATCCAAAGCAGGCAGACCCAGTTCCGGCATTCAGTACTACTGCGTTATTATTATCTGTTCCACTCAAAAGCGCGATCATCATATCGTTAACTAGTATAATTTCACCAGAAACTTTTTGCCTTAACGCCAAGGTATACTTTTCTCTAGCTTGCTCAATTTCATTTTTGCTATCTACGCCCGCAAGACCAATTATAACCTTAGTAAAAGTGAGTATCTGCCGCTTAATTTTTTGACTAGCTTCACTAATTGCAATGTTAAGATTATTAACTGCTTGTTCAAAAGAAATTTCGGTAAACAACATCGGACCACCAAATCCTTGCGATAAAACCAAACCGTTATCTTCCATTAATAAAATATGAGTTTTTGTACCACCACCATCAACACAGAGAATCATATATTTCAGTATCTCAGTTTCGTCCTCTACAATCAATAACTTATAAAAATCCAATGGGCTAAAGCCCATGGTATTTGTATATCAGATGTGCCTTTAGGACTATTTTGTAGATTCTCGCTTCATCCTCATCATAAATGCTGAGGTTTTCGCGAGACCGATATAAACATTTAGACTGCCATTGAATTTATTTTAATATTTATTCATAATACCACTATGCCAATTTTACGTTCTATATCTCTATTTGTCATAGATTTTTTAGAAACCATCGCAGTTTCATTAATCATTTTCTTTTTCTTAAATCAATTTGTATTCCAACCTCATGAGGTTAATGGATTATCAATGTATCCTACATTTTATAACAATGATAGACTGCTAACGTCCAGATTCAATTATCGTTTTGGACAACCACAATTTGGTGATGTAATTGTTTTTCGCGCTCCCGGCCATGAAGAATATGACTATATTAAAAGAATTATTGGTATGCCAGGAGATAAAATCAAAATTGATGAAGGCGATGTTTATCGAAACGGAGAATTATTAGATGAAAGTCTTTACCTTAATAATACTGTCAAAACTTACGGTGAAGCTTATTTGCGCAATGGTGAAGAAACAACTGTTCCAGATCAATCATATTTTGTTATGGGGGATAATCGGGATAATAGCAGTGATTCACGTAATTTTGGACCAGTCCCATACAAAAACATTGTAGGCAAAGCATGGATTAGGTATTGGCCTCCCCAAACTTTTGGGCTTATTAAACATGTATCAAACTCTTAGTTTTGATATGCATATTAGTAAAGTCAAATTATTTTTAACAGGAGTTTTCATATTAAGCTTTATTATCAGGTTTATTGGGCAACCAAGTTACCCCGCTTGTTTACATCGTGATGAGGTTCAGTGGGCTTACAATTCTTACTCCATAGCCCAAACAGCCAGAGATGAATGGGGAGATTTTATGCCCCTTCATTTCAAATACAACGGTGAATATCACGTTCCTTTGGTCATGTATTTTCCAGCTATAGTCTTTAAGTTATTTGATCCTTCGGATATAGGATTCCGAATTCCTTTTATTATTTTAGGTAGTTTAATTCCACTTTTAGGGTATTGGTTTAGTTATTTAATTTTTAAAAATATAAAATTAAGCTCAATTTTCGCCATTTTACTAGCAATTAATCCTTGGGGAATAATGAATAGTCGAGCTTCTGGAGAATTATCTATATTATCCTTATTTTTTGGAATATTGGGTTTTATATTATTATTTAATTATCTAAAAAAAACTCAATTAAAATATTTACTGCTTGCTTTTTTATGTTTTATTACCACCTATTTTAGCTATATTGCCTCCCGTTTTGATATTCCACTGCTACTAATTTTATTTACCTTAATATATTGGCACAAAATTCCAAAGCGTAAAATTACCCTTTCAGTTTTTATTTGCTTAATTATCTTTCCTTATTTATTGGTTGCCCTGCACCCCCAACGTTTTAATGGAACTAACATCATCGGCAAACACTTAGAGTTAATGAAAAAAGATGTTAAGTATGATGTAGAAATAAAAACCTTAATTAAATCTTATGCCCAAACCGGAAAAGAAATTGTTTTTGAGTTTGTAGATAATTATTTTGACTATCTAAATCCCTATTATATTTTTCGTAATATGGGTGAATATGACCGTACCAATTTAGATCAAAGTGGTAGTTTGTATACTTTTGAATTTATATTTGTATTAATTGGAATTATTTCCTTTTTGTCTACTTCTAATAAAAAGCTTAAATATTTTTTTATTTTTTGGTTACTTATAACACCAATAGTTGGAGCTTTAACTTATAACTATCCGGATCGTCCTAATAGTTCCAGAACAGTATATTTCTATTTTGTAATCAGTATGTTTTCAGCCTATGGAATTTGGATAATAATGAATCACTTAAACAACAAAGGGATTAAATTACCAGTATATTTACTATTGTTTTTAATTGCTTTTATAAATATTGGTTTTGTCTGGAGTAATTTTTATAAATATGGCAATCAAACTATGGCTAAAGCAAGGGGTTGTGGCTATCAGAAACTATTTAGCTATACTGAGGAAATTAAATCTAATTTTAATAATATATATGTAGGGACGTTATATGATTATCCATACGTTCAATTTCTTTGGTATACCAAATACGATCCTGATCTTTATCATCATTTTCTCGAAATAACTCCTCCTGAAAAAAGCGTAGTGTTAATCCACCAAGAACATCCTCATGATTGGACTTTGGATAAATATACTTATGCCCATAACTCTTGCTTGATGCAAACTGATGCTAACACTTTATATATTGGTAATTTCAATGATTGTAAAGAAAAGTATGGAGTTAGGATAAAAAAAGACAATAAAAATAAGATGGTAGTCTTTGTACTTCCTGATAAAAGAATTAATGGCAAAAGATATATTGTATATAAAGATGAAAATACTATCCGTAGAATTGATAATTTTGTGGTTTTTAATCTATATTCTTATCAACCAGAATACGAAAATATCACTTATTCTGATAAAGATATTGAAGCTATGGAATTTATAGATTAACTATTTATTGCTGTTGAGCCATTTCTGGTGCA
>CAYXFC010000016.1:0-12328 GCA_964464155.1 uncultured Pseudomonadales bacterium | reverse complement strand
ACAAACTCATCATAATTTCGCATAGATAGTTGTGCCTGTAAAGCCTTACTGGTTTCGAGAATTACTGAAACCACAATCAATATTCCCGTTCCGCCAACTGCCAAAGTATTAATCCCAGTAATCTGTCTAGCAATCGATGGTAAAATTGCAATTGCTCCCAAAAAAAACGCCCCAGCTAAAGTGATCCGAGTTAGCACTCGATTTAGATACTCTGATGTTGGTTTACCTGGTCTAATACCGGGAATAAATCCACCTTGTTTTTTAATTTCGTCAGCAATTTTAACTGGGTTAAATGTAACGGCAGTATAAAAATAGGTAAAGATAACTACCATCAAAAAATAGGTTATATTATATGTTAAACCGTTGGGGTTGAAGACATTATCCAAAGTTCTGCCAAATTGAGCCAGTCCAGGATTTGTTAGGGTAATTAAAAATCGACCTAAAAAAGAAGGTACTAGAACTAAAGAAACAGCGAAAATGATTGGAATAACTCCAGCTTGATTAACACGAAGTGGTATGTGTGATTGTACTGAACCAACTCCAGATCCTCCTCTAATTCTTCGAGCATAAGAAACTGTAATTTTACGAGTTGCCTCATTTACCATGACAATGCCTGCAATTACTGCTACTGCCATAATAATAAAAACTATAATATTCATGAAATTTAAGGTATCGGCAATTGATGCAGTTTGGAACATGGAAATTGGAAGCCTAGCTACAATGCCTGCAAAAATTAACAAAGATATTCCATTACCTACTCCATATTCAGTAATAAGCTCACCCAACCACATCAAAAAGATTGTCCCAGCTATCATTGTTATAACCATGGCAATTATTGAAAATATACTGGTATCAGTTACTATTGTAGGATTTGTCTGACCACGTAAAATGGAGATCATTCCAAATGCTTGAAATGCCGCCAAGGGGACAGCTGCCATACGCTGATATTGATTAAGTTTTTCTCTACCCCAATCGCCTTCTTTGGATAACTCCTCTAATTTTGGAATCACAATTGTTAGTAGTTGAAAAATAATTGAAGCATTAATATAAGGTCCTAAACCCAGTGCTAAAATTGAAAAATTAGCTAAAGTACCTCCGGAAAATATATCTAGTAAACCCAGCAATTGATTATTGGCAAATAATAAACGCAGGGCATTGGTATCTATTCCTGGTAAAGAAATATGAGACACCATTCGAAAAATAACAAATGCTAATATTGTAAAAAGTAATTTTTTACGTAATTCCCTTGAAGATAAGGTATTTTTAATTGTCTTTAAGATATCCAGAAGTCAAATAGAATTAAGTAAGGCCTCAATGTCACGCTGGATTTATTCAGTATCCCCTATAATCAAGAGATCCTGAAACAAGTTCAGGATGACATTAATGTTAATAATAAACCCCACTTAATACCTTTGATATTATAACAAGTTTGGCTCTAACTGCAAAAAGAGAAAATTAAGACAGTGCTTTGATTACAGCATCAGAGGCCGGTACTTGTAAAACTAATTTCTTTTCAATTTTTTTATCAAACAGAATTTTAACCCCATTTGAAAGGGATTCTTTTTTGCTTATTAAACCTGTTTTAACTAGAGATTCCATAGTTACTTCTTCTCCATCTTTATAAGATAATAATTGGGAAAGTTTAACAATAACAGGCTGAGCTTGATGAGATTTGTTGCGTTTTTTACCTCTAAGCCAAGGCGTACGACGATAAAAATCTTTATTGGTTTTTGTTCCTTCAAACAATAATTTTACTTTGCCTCTTGATTTTTGACCTTTTTGACCACGCCCTACTGTATGTCCACCCTTACCGCTACCATATCCTTGTCCATGACGTTTGGCTTTTTTAATTGTTGTTTTTGGTAAGTTAGTTAAAAAGTTCATAAAGTTATTAATAATCAAAGTAATGAATTATTTTGATGTTTTCTTTACTGTTTTTTTGGTGGTATTTTTTGCTGATTTTTTGATTGGTTTTACTATTTCTTTTTTAGCTACTGTTTTTTTAACTGGTTTTTTGATTTCATCTTTGACTTTTTTTATAATTTCCTTTGTTTTGGGTTTTTGCACTTGATTTTGTTTTTCAGTCTTTATTTTATTGTTTGCAACTTCTTGCTTAGTTCCTTCTTTTACTTCGTTTGTGTTATTTGATTCCTGACTATTGATCCTTGATTTTGAATCTTGCATTGACTGTAAAGCCATAAAAGTAGCATAAACATTCAAGGTCTTATTAGAACTGCCCATCATTTTGGAGACCAAATTGCGGATTCCAAAAGCTTCAATCACGCTACGAATAGGACCACCAGCAATAACTCCAGTTCCTTCAGGCGCGGGTTTTAGTAAAATCGAGGCAGATTTATATTTAAAAAACATTTCATGAGGGATAGTATCTGCTCCAGTTCTTTTTATAGTAATGATGTGTTTTTTGGCTCTACCAATAGATTTTTGGATGGCTGACATCACATCTGGAGCTTTATTAAAACCCACAGCTGCTCGACCTTTATGATCCCCGATAACCACCAAAGCAGAAAAGCTAATTTTATTTCCACCTTTTTTCTTTTGAGTAACACGTTTAATTTCAATTACTTTTTCTTCGAATTCTTTTGGTTGTCTTGGTTCACGATTACGTCTTTGTTGGTTGTTATTAGGTTGCATATAATTATGAAACGTTATTTATATTAATTTGGTAAGTTAAATTGTAACTCCACCTTCTCTAGCCCCTTCACAAACTGCTTTCACTCTACCATGATATTTATAAGCACCACGATCAAAAACTAATTCTTTAATTTTTTGTTCTTTAGCTTTTTGGGCAACTACCTTACCCAGTTCTAAAGATTTTTCAGTTTTAGTCATTTTTTTATCTGATTTAATAGCTTTATCATCTATTGTAATCAAAGTTTTATTTTCTTGATCTATCAATTGGGCAATTATGTGCTTATTTGAGCGACTAACTAGTAAACGAACTCTATTAGAAAAGCGTTTAACTTTAGAACGATTTCTCTGACTTCTAATTTGACTTTGTGTTTGTCTGGTTCGATTCATATTTAATACCTTTAATTGTTTTATTCTCCCTTACTGGTTTTACCAGCCTTTTTGATAATAATTTCGTTTTCATAACGGATTCCCTTACCTTTGTATGGTTCGGGAGGACGTAAACTGCGAATATTGGCAGCCATTTGGCCGACAACCTCTTTATCAAATCCTATAACTGCTATTTTATCTTGATCTGTAATCTTAAATTCAATACCCTCTACTGCGTTAACTATTACAGGATGAGAAAAACCCAAAGAAAGTTCCAGATTTTTACCAACCAATTTGACTCTGTACCCAGTTCCAACCAATAATAAATTTTTTACAAAACCATCTGCCACGCCAACAACCATATTTCGGATTTTATTACGAATAGTGCCATGTAATGCTTTAATTTTCTTATCTTCTTTTTTTCGACTTACTATTATTTGTTCATTATCTTGTTTGACTTCAATTCCATAAGGTATATTCATGGATAGTTCCCCTTTTGGGCCTACAACTTTACACATATTATTTTCAAGTGTAACTGTAACATTATTTGAAACTGGTATGGGTGATTTACCTACTCTAGACATATGATTTACCAAATTTTACAAATAATTTCGCCACCCAATCCCATTCTGCGGGCATCGTGATCTGTCATAACTCCTTTTGAGGTTGTGACTATCGCTCGACCCAATCCAGACAATACAAAGGGTAGTCTTTTTTTACCAGCGTACATTCTCCGACCTGTTTTTGACACTCTTATAATTTTGGTAATTGCGGGTTTATCTTGTTTATAAAGCAATTTGACATATAGATCTTTTTTATTACCATTTTCCTCTAATCGATAAGATTCAATATACTCATTTTTGAGCATAACCTCTGCAATAGCTTTTTTTTGATTTGCATAGGGTATACTAACTTCTTCCTTATGAGCTAAATAGCCATTTCGGATTCTGGTAAGCATATCTGCAATACTATCTGATAACATATTTTCCCTTATTATTATTTTTTACCAACTTGCTTTAGTTACTCCAGGTAATTCACCTTTATGAGCGAGTTTGCGAAAACATAAACGGCATAAACCAAACATCCGGATATAACCATTAGGACGCCCGCACAGTAAACAACGATTTTTCTTGCGAGTGCTAAATTTAGCTTTTTGTTTAGTATCTTTGACAAATTTTGCTGTTGTTGACATATGTATCCAATAATTTATTTAGTTTCTTTCTCAAATGGCATACCTAAATACTTGAGTAATAAATAAGCACTATCTCTATCTTTGGCCGTAGTATTAATCGTAATTTGTAGTCCACGAACGCGGTCGATTGTATCATAATCTATCTCAGAAAAAATGATTTGTTCAAAAAGCCCTAAATTATAATTCCCTTGTTGATCAAAGGCATTAGCTTTAACACCTTGAAAGTCACGTACTCTTGGCAATACAATAGAAACTAGTTTGTCATAAAATTCATACATTCTAATCCCTCTAAGTGTTACTTTAACTCCGATAGGGTCATTCTTTCGAACCCCAAATTCAGCAATTGACTTAGTTGATTGTCTTAGTTGTGGCTTTTGACCAGCAATTTTACCTATATAACCAATAATTTTATCTAAAACTGCTTTATCTTTGCTGGCATCACCAGTTCCGATATTGATAACTATTTTTTTAAGTTTTGGCACAGCCATAACATTATCTACCCCTAATTCTTTTTTCAATTGAGGAGCAATTTTATCTTGATATAGTTGTTGTAGTCTATTCATATTAACAATTATTTACTAGTTTTATTTGATTCAGTTTTTTTAGTTTCGATAACTTGTTTACATTTTTTACAAATCCGTTGTTTATTTTTATTAATTATTTTATATCCAACTCTAGTTGCTTTATTACAGTTAGGGCAAATTAAAGTTGCATTAGATAAGCTAATTGGTTTCTCCAAACTAATAATTTGTCCTGGTTGATTTTTACCCTTAGGTTTGACATGTTTTTTAACTATATTAACCCCTTTAATTAAAATCCTGCTATTAGCAATAAAAACTTTTTCTACCATTCCTTTTTTGCCAGCATCTTTGCCAGTGTTTATTGTCACTGTGTCTCCCTTTTTGATTTTGGCTTTGGTAATTATCTGTTTCATATTTATTAGGTGATGTGATGTATATCTTACAAAACTTCTGGTGCTAAAGATGCTATTTTGTTATATCCAAGTTCCTTAATTTCCCGTGCAATTGGTCCAAAGATACGAGAAGCTACTGGCTCTTTATTAGTTACTCCTTGAATAACTACAGCTGCATTTTCATCAAAACGAATATAGCTGCCATCAATTCTACGAACTTCTTTTCTGGTTCTAACAATAACTGCTTTTACTTTTTCACCATCTTTAACTGTGCCGTTTGCGTCAGCTTTAACTACAGCTGCGGTAACTACATCGCCAATATAACCAAATCTACGTTTTGAACCACCGTGTACCAATATCACACGTAATTTTTTGGCTCCACTGTTATCGGCGACATTTATTAATGATCTTAATTGAATCATATAACCTCCACCACTTTCCAACAGACAGTTTTACTAATTGGTTTAACTTCTACAATTTTAACCTTAGCCCCTTCTTTGATTTTTTGATCAGTATGAGCATGATAATTAGTGCTGCGTTTAACGCGTTTTTTATAAACAGGGTGTTCCCAAAAGGTTTCAACTCCTACAATTACGGTATTTTGCATTTTATTAGATTTGACTTTACCAATGACTGTTTTCATATTTATTTTTCAGCTAAAATTGTATTAATATATGCTCTTTCTTTTTTAAGCTGTTTCATACTGTGTACATTTTTTAGTTTTCCCATCACAAAATCCATTTTCAAATCCACTAGTTGTTTAGCGATTTCGCTTAAGCGTTTAATTAAGCTTTCTTTATCTTGACTGCGCATTTGTTGTTTTTGATCTTTTTTCATATTTATAAACTTGCATGTTTGTCTTCAAATCGAGTCTTGATACCAAATTTACGGCTGGCAAGTCTTAAAGCTTCAGTTGCCATTTCTTTTGTTACTCCTGCAACTTCAAGCATAACTCTACCTGGTCTGATTACAGCCACATAACCAAATAAGTCTCCTTTGCCAGAGCCCATGCGTGAACCTGCTGGACGTTTGGTAATTGGTTTATCTGGAAAAATTCTTATCCAAACTTTAGCTTGTCTTTTAGTATAGTTAGCAATAGTTTTACGTGCTGCTTCAATCTGATTACCTGGAATCCAACCGCATTGCAATGCCTTAAGTGCATAGTCTCCAAAAGAAATGCTTGAACCAGATACAGCCATTCCTCTGCGTTTTCCTCTGAATTGTTTTCGGTACTTAGTTCTTTTTGGTTGCATATAACTATTAATTATCCTAAATCTGATTTTGGATTTTATTTATACTATTTAAATTCTTTTTTCTCCATTATTTACCCAAACTTTAATCCCTACATAACCTGATTTGGTTAGAGCTGGAATTTCGTCATAATCAATATCGGCACGGATAGTCTGAGTTGGAACGGTTCCTTTACCGTATTTTTCTACTCTTGCAATTTCTGCTCCACCAATACGACCAGCTAATTGAATCTTAACTCCCTTTACTCCTGCGTCCATAGCATTATCTATGGCTTGTTTTACGGCTCTACGATGTGGATAACGAGCAATTAATTGATCAGACAAACGTTGTGCAATTGAGTGAGCATGAGCATTAGGATTTTTTATCTCTTCAACCTTGACATCTAGTTTTACTGCTTTAGGATCATTTTCCTTAATATTAAGTTGCTTCATAATTTCTTTTTTCAATATCTCCATTCCTGATCCACCTCTACCAATCACTACCCCCGGACGAGAAACATAAACATAAATCTTAATCTTTTTAATTGATCTTTCGATATCTACATTTATGATGCCTGCGTTTTTTAGTTTAGCCATAACAAATTTACGCAGTTCCAAATCTTGCAATAACAGAGTCTTATAATCACGAGCGTTTGCAAACCAACGTGATTTCCAAGTGTATAAAACTCCCAAGCGAAAACCAAAAGGATTAACTTTTTTACCCATATTTATTGTTTTATAGCCTCTTTCTGGCTACCTTCTAATATAACTTTTATATGACTTGTTCTTTTAACAATCATTCTTGCTCTACCTCTAGCACCAGCTCTAAATCTCTTATATCTTGGTCCTTCTTCAATCATAATATGTTTAGTCTTAAGACTAGAATCTACTAGTTTTTGATCGGTTGCATTAGCAACCGCCTGTTTCATAACTTTGTATAACAAACCTGCTGCCCCTTTGTGCATAAATTTAAGCATAGTTAGAGCTTTTTTGGGGTCAACATCACGCACAGTATCAGCTATTAAACGCAGTTTACGTGGTGTTACTCGAACTAGTTTTTGATAAGCACTGATTTCCATATTAATATAAAATTTTTATGTCTTAGTTAATACTCTCTTAACCATCTTACCGTGACCATGAAAGGTGCGAGTAGGAGAAAATTCTCCCAAGCGGTGACCCACCATTGCTTCAGTAATATAAACTTCGATAAATTTTTTACCATTGTGAATTCCAAAAGTATGACCGACAAAATCAGGTGCAATTTGACTACTTCTAGCCCAGGTTTTGATAACATCCTTACGACCTTCTTGTTTCTGTTTAGCTACTTTTTTAAGTAGTTTCTCATCTACATATGGTCCTTTTTTAGTACTTCTACTCATTTTGTTTGTCATTCTCGAGCTGATTGTAAGTCAACATCGGGAATCTATATAAATATATTTATTTCTTTCTTCTACTTATAATATAAATGTTTGAATGTTTTTTCTGAGTCCTTGTTATAACCCCCTGAACTCTTTTCCCATAAACTGATTTGGGTGCTTTCATACCTACTCCAGAACGACCTTCTCCACCTCCATGGGGATGAGAATTAGGAGCCATCGCTGTTCCTCTTACACTTGGTCTAATACCTCTATGTCGATTACGTCCAGCTTTCCCAATACTAATATTTTTCCAATCCTGATTACTTACCTGCCCTATTGTAGCAAAACAGTTTTCATGAACTTTCCTAATTTCCCCAGAAGGTAATAACAAGTTTACAAAACCACCTTCTTTAGATTGTATAATCACAGCAGTACCAGCACTTCGAGCTAGTTGAGCTCCTTTACCAATTTTTAGCTCTATATTATGGATCGGAAGACCAATAGGAATGATGCTTAAAGGCATTGCATTACCATACTTTACTTCGGCATTCTGAGAACAGATTATTGTATCACCAATTTTAAGATTGTCAGGACATAATATATAGCGCTTTTCACCATCAATATAATTAAGTAACGCGATATTCGCAGTACGATTAGGATCATATTCTATAGCTGCTACTTTAGCTGCAATATCTAATTTATCGCGCTTAAAATCAATAATACGTAAGTATCTTTTTTCTCCAGATCCTTGATGACGGACAGTTACTCTGCCAGTATTATTACGACCAGAATTTTTATGTGAAATTACTCTAAGCCTCCTGATTGGTTTAGCTTTTTTTGCTGCGTTAGTCTTTAGGTAATGAAGATGACGCTGTGCATTAGTTCTGGGTTTTGTAATTCTTACTGCCATAATAATTGTCATTCCGACAAGGTTAATGCCTAATCCGGAATTTATTTTTTATTTTTCTTCCTTAATATCAAATAATTCTATTTTTTCTCCCTTTTTAACTGTAAGCATAGCTTTTTTACTGTCTGTCATTTTTTTAGGGGTTCTCTTAGATCCAAAGCGTTTTTCTTTTCCCTTTATTACACTAGTAGCAACATTAATAACATGTACGTTAAATGTTTTTTCAACTGCCTCAGCAATTTGATGTTTATTTGATTGTTTAGCTACTTCAAAAGTATATATGCCGTTTTGAGCTAAAACCATTGATTTCTCGCTAATAATTGGTTTGATAACAATTAAGTCAGATTGCATATATCTATTTTATTAATCTATTTTCTAATGTTTTAACTGTCTCTTGAGCAAGTAATAACCAATGACTGTTAATTACGTTAAAAGTTGTAAGTTCATTAGCTTTATAAACTTCTAAAACTTTAAGATTATTTAAAGATTTAACAGCTGCTTCCATTTGTATATCAGTTACAATCCCAACCCGTCTTTGCTTTGACTTTTCTATTAATTTATCCATTAATTTTGCCATATCCTTAGTTTTTGGTTGTTTAATTTCTGTCAAGCCTTTAATAACTAATATTTTCTTTTCTTTAGCTAGTAATGATAAAGCACTTTTCAGGGCTACAACTTTCATTTTTTTAGGTAAATCTAAACTAAAATTCTGATTACCTCTTGGTCCATGAGCAACACCTCCGCCCACATAAATGGGAGCTTTACGACTACCGTGACGAGCTTGACCGGTACCTTTTTGGCGGTAAACTTTTTTGGTGGTACGGTTAACTTCTCCTCTTGTCAAAGCTTTTGCTGATGCCATTCTTTGATTACCTTGATAAACTCTAACTGCTTGAGCCATAAGTTGTTCATTGATTTTGGCCTCAAAAATACTTTTGGGTAGATTGATTTGTTCTACTTTGGTACCAGTTAAATCATAAACATCAATTTTCATATTTATTTAGCCTCCTCTATTTTAGTGTCAGGGTTTCCTATATTTTCCTCTTTAACCTCTTCTTTTATATCTTCTTTAGTTTCTTTAGATACATTCGCAACTTCGACTGTTTCTGTTTTCTCAATTTCAACTTTATCTGCAGTTACTTTGTTAATCTCTTCTGTCTTTACTACTTTATTGGTTTCTAATAAGCCTACAAATTTACTTTCTCTTAATTTAGTTAATTCAACTACAGCATTTTTTCCACCTGGAACAGATCCTGTAATCCAAATTTCGTTCTCTAGTTGATCAATTTTAACTACAATAGCTCCCATTATGGTAACTGTTTCGTTACCCATATGACCAGCCATCCGCTTTCCTTTCCAAATCCTTCCCGGGCTTGTACCTTGTCCGATAGCTCCAGGAGCCCTATCTCTATCTGATTGCCCATGAGTACGTGGTCCACCATGAAAACCATGACGTTTCATGCCTCCGGCAAAACCTTTACCCTTTGATATTGATGTTACTTTAAGAACATCGCCCACTTGTAAAACTTGATCAATCTTAATTTGGTCACCTGTTTTTAATTCACTATCTTTTTCTAATCTAATTTCTTTAAGATATCGAGGAGTTTTAGCAATTTCTTTTACATGACCAGCTTCAGGTTTATTAAGTCTCGATTTTTTACCCAAAGCTATCTGTAAAGCACTATATTTATCTTTTTCTTGATTTTTAACTTGCACCACGGGTAATGAATTAGCAGAAAGTCTGGTTACAAATAACCTCTTACCGTTTTTGTTATAGGCATGTATTTGATCTCGTTTTATAGTATAAAAACTCTTCATAAATTAAAAAGCCCGCATGCGGGCTTAACTCCCCATTTTAATTTCTTACCTGCTATGTTGTGATCAGCAATTTTTGCATGATTTTAACAACAAAATCGAATTATTATAATCTAACTCGCTATTTCTAAAGTTACATCTTAATCTCTATACCTACTCCTGCTGGTAATTCCAAATGCATTAATGAGTCAATCGTTTTTTCACTAGGACTAACAATATCGATTAATCGTTTATGTGTCAGTACTTGAAAGTGTTCACGCGCATCCTTATCAGTATGTGGACTAGTTAATACTGGAAACTTCTTGTGTTTGGTGGGTAATGGTACCGGCCCAATAACTTTTGCTCCAGTTGATAAAGCTGTTTGTAATATCTTAGCGCAACACTCATCAATAACCCGATGATCAAAGGCTTTTAGTTTGACTCTTATTCTAGGTGCATCTGCCATAATTTTTTATATTTTATAACCCTTCAAAAAGAAGAGTCCCGTTTTCATCGGGACTCTCCATATTTCAAGAGTTATTTAATTATTTTAGTAATAGCTCCAGCTCCAACAGTTTTACCACCTTCACGGATGGCAAAACGTAAACCCTCTTCCATAGCTACGGGTACAATTAGTTTAGCAGTCATCTTAGCATTGTCCCCTGGCATAACCATCTCAACTCCTTTTTCCAAAGTAATTTCTCCAGTAATATCAGTAGTCTTGATGTAAAACTGAGGTTTGTAACCAGAAAAGAATGGGGTATGACGTCCACCCTCTTCTTTGGAGAGAATATAAACTTGACACTCGAACTCAGTGTGAGGAGTAATAGAACCTTTTTTAGCCAAAACTTGACCTCTTTCAACATCATCTTTTTCAATCCCTCTAAGTAAAATGCCAACATTGTCTCCAGCCTGACCTTCATCAAGTTGTTTTCTAAACATCTCTACTCCGGTAACTGTAGACAATCGAGTAGCTTTAATACCAACAATTTCAATTTCTTCTCCTACTTTGATAACTCCTCTTTCAATTCTACCTGTAACTACTGTTCCTCTTCCTTTGATAGAAAAAACGTCTTCAATTGGCATTAAGAAAGGCTTATCTAAAGGACGGACAGGAGTTGGAATATAACTATCAACTGCGTCCATTAATTTCATAATGTTTTCCTGTTCTTTTCCGTCACCTTCCAAAGCTTTCAGGGCTGAACCACGGATGATAGGAATTTCATCACCTGGAAATTCATATTTTTTCAATAAATCTCGAACTTCTTCTTCAACTAGATCAATCATTTCTGGATCATCAACCATATCACATTTATTTAAGAAAACGACAATAGCTGGTACATTTACCTGTTTTGCCAGCAAAATGTGTTCTTTGGTCTGAGGCATGGGACCGTCAGTAGCAGCTACTACTAAAATTGCACCATCCATCTGGGCTGCACCAGTAATCATGTTTTTGATGTAATCTTTGTGTCCTGGACAGTCGATATGAGCATAATGACGTTTGTCAGTTTCATACTCTACGTGGGTAATAGAAATAGTTATACCGCGGGCTTTTTCTTCAGGTGATTTGTCAATTTGGGCATAATCTACAAATTGAGCCATGCCTTTGGCTGCCAAAGTTTTGGTAATGGCGGCAGTTAAGGTAGTTTTACCATGGTCTACATGACCTATTGTGCCAATATTTAAATGTGGTTTATTTCTGACAAATGTAGCCATAGAAGCTCCTTTCACAATTTTTTATATTATTTTTATAATTTTCGGACAGACTTTTGATAGAATTATTTTTAACTGTTAAAACAGAGATATTATAGCGAAAAAACGTAATTATAAAAGAGTCAAAAATAATAAAACCGCCCTAAATTTAGCAGTTTTTAGTATTTGGATTATAGCAAAAAAAGAGAGATTTGTGTAAAGAGA
>CAYXFC010000015.1:0-13118 GCA_964464155.1 uncultured Pseudomonadales bacterium | reverse complement strand
ATACTCATATAGCCATAAGTTAAATGAGTACAATTAGCTTTTTTAGTAATTTCTAACTGTTCACAAACAGCATACATTTGTTGTAAAGCTAAACTTTGTTCGGGACCTACCACCCAGAAAGCTTTATCTGGATGATAAGTATCAAATTTTAATCTGGTCAAAGCTAAATCCTGAGTAATATAAAGAGCCGTCCCGTCAGCTTTTATGACTACTGTATCTGGAATATGATAATCTGCCAGATTAGTCACAATAGCTCCATTTTGGCCGATTTTGAAAATTCCTTTTTTTAAACCCTCATCTACAAACTGTTTTCCAGATTTGTAATGTTCGTGTTCATGCCAAACATGGTCCCAATGACTACCTAAGCGCTTTAGGGTTTTTTGTTGACCTTCATAGACATAGTCTAATACTTTCCGCCATAAAGCCCATGTTTTATCGTCCTCCGCTTCCCAATCAATTACGATTTGACGGACTTTTTTTTCAATTTCAGGATTTTTAAAATCATCACTGGCTTTGACATATAATTCGTCCATAAAACGATCAGGGCGTTTACCAGCATCTTTTGGAGTTAGCCACTCGTCTTGATGTCCAAACCAATAATTCAAATCAAAGTCAGTTTTATTATTTTTATGAGCAAATTTGAGATATCCCCACATAAGTTTGGCTATAGCGATACCTCTGTTGTTATCTACACAATCCAAAATTACTTTAATACCTAAAAATTCCCAGATATTGCCCAGCGCCATACCAGTTACATTATTACGTAAATGACCCAAATGCATAGCTTTATTAGGATTGGGAGAGGTATGTTCTAATAGCCAAGTTTGTTGTTTATTAAGTTTAGTTGATCCATATTGATCCTCTTTGGTAGTAATATGTTCAAGTTCCTTTATCAGTGCTTTTGGATTAATAAAAAAATTGATGAATCCTGCACCAGCAACCTCTACTTTATCGATAATTTCCATAAGTGAACCATTATTTACCAACTGTTTTTTTATAGCCTCTGCTAAGTCTCTGGGTGATTTATAATCTGTTTGCTTATTAATTAACGGATACAAAATTAAGGCTACATTACTGGCGTAATCACCATGAGATAGATTATCGGGGTGAGATAAATTAAAATCTGTAGTACATTTATAAGTTTTTAATATCTCAGAAATTGCTTGTGTAATTATTTTTTTATAATCCATAAATATCAATTATATATGATTATAATAAAAATTGGATAATAAAAATGTGTGGATAAGTCCTTTGTACTAAAAGTTGTATTATAATAATAATACACTTATTTATCATAATATTTTATGAACAATAATCTTGCTCTATATTGTGGATAACAAGTGCATAATATTTTTAATATCAAATTTATTACTAAAATCGTAAATAAGATTTGACAACGTATTACTAGTACAAAGACCATCTTGTTCTAGTTTCCAATCAACGCCGTCGCTACTAATTTCAACTGACCCATCTTTATCCGTTCGATAAATTGTAACTCCAGCACTATTTAATTTGGACAGAACATCTTCGCTGGGATGACCATAAGAATTTTTACCTACACCAATCAAAGCTATTTTGGGATTGACTAATTCTAACCATTTATCTGAGGTAGCATAGCGAGAGCCATGATGAGATACTTTCAAAACAGTGCTATCAAGCCCTACAGAGCCGGAAACTAATTTTTCCTCTGTTAGAGTATCAATGTCACCAGTAAACATAACAGAGAAATCTTCATAACTGAATCTAGTCACTATAGATGCTTGATTGTCCTCTACGTTTGACGATGGTTGTTTTTGAGGCCAGATAAAATCTAATTTTAACTTATTAATCAACAAATTTCCTTCATAAGCCTTTCTAACTTTTGTCCCTTGTTGATCAGCTTCAAGTTTAATTTTATCCCAATCTTGAGAATTACTATCCTTACCATTCCAAATCAAATTATTAACTTTGTAGCGCTTCATCACCTCAGTTAAACCCCCGACATGATCATGATCATCATGACTAGCAATGACTATTTCAATTTGACGGTCCCAATAAGGTATAAACTGGTCAAGACAATTTAAGATCTGTTCGTTCTTCCCGCCATCAACTAAAATCTGCGTGAACCCTTTACTAACTAAATAAGCATCTCCCTGCCCAATATCACAAGATACAAGATGAACTTGTTTATCTGGCCAAAACCAAATAAAACTAATCAAAATAGTGCTGGTGACAAATAGATAGATTAATGAATATGGTTTAAAATCCATAAAAAATAATTAATTATTAAGATATTATTACAATTGGAGATAATCTTTAGTGCTAGCTAATTTATTAAAATATATTAGTAAGGCTATTGATACCACCCAATAGATAATCACTGTTAACCAGCCTATCTCTACATTAAGATTAGCAAAGCTTAATGTAGCAGTATAACTCCCTACCCGATTAAGATAATTTAAAGCAAGTTCCAAAGGAATAGCAATTATCGAACCCAATAATGGAATAAAGGAAGCCATAAGGGATAACATTCCACCAATAACAATGGGTGTTACCAAAAAAGCTACTGCCATATTGGCAATAATTGATAATAAATTAGTGGTGCCGAAGTAGTGTAACATTAACGGCATAATTAAAATTTGAGCAGCCAAAGGTTGGACAATAACCCCAGCAAACCACTTAAATAATTTTCTTTTCGGTAGTAATTTTATAATTATTGTTTCTAAAGGCTGACAATATAAGATTAATCCAGTGGTGGCAGCAATAGAAAGTTGGAAACTAAGAGAAAATATAATATATGGATTTATTATAAGCATTATTAGTGATGTTATAAACAATACCCAAATTCCAGATGTCTTTCTGCCTATAAGTCTTGCCATCCAAATCATACTTAACATAATGGTTGCTCTGACAATAGGAGGATCCATGCCAGCTAATAAGGCATACATCCAAATTATTACTAATGTAACGACATATTTATTAAATTTGGATAGCGAAGCTAACATAGCTAAAACAGTTACTGCTACTAAGACAATATTACTACCCGACGCCACCACTAAATGTGCCAATCCACTTGCTTTCATTTTACTGTATAAATCATATGATAAAGCTTCTTTTGCCCCTAGTACCATACCAGCTAAAAGTCCAGCACTATCATATGATAATTTAGTATTATATTGCCGTATCGCCCATTGTTTTAGTAGAGATAATCTATACATAAGTTCGATATTGGCGTATTTAAATACGCGTTTTTTTATTGTATTATCGCTATATTTAGACTCTATTATTAAATCCTTTGTATTCAAGTATTTTTCTTTGTATAGGGGGTTTATCACTCTCTCTTGATATGTGCCAGATATTTTTACAATATCTCCAATCTCAATTTGATAATTTTTAGACGTTTGAATATTGATATTCTTTACTGTAAAAGATTGTATGTTGTTGCTTATTATAGGTTTTGATATTACCATCCCTTCGATATTCTCTATACCTATTAGATTCCCCCCATTCTTGCTTACTAAAATAAATTTACTAATAATTGTTAATATAATAAGTAAAATAATAAATATTCTGGTTTTTAGATCCATATTTAATAAATTATATATTTAGGAATATCTAAAAATAATAAACTAATCCTTAATTAACAGTAATTAAAGATTCTATTTCACTAAAAATATTGTCACTTATACCAGATACATTTTTTATATCTGAAACTGAGGTAAAATCTCCGTTTTCCTGACGATAATTAATTATTTTTTGCGCAGTAACTGTTCCTATTCTGGGCAGTTTTTCCAGATCTTTCTCAGTAGCTTGGTTAATATTTATAAGATTAGAATTAATAGATGAATTATTTTTAGTAATATAACCTTGTAAATTAGATATCGATTCAGATTCAAAAGGGATATATATTTTTTGCCCATCGTTAAGAGTTGCTGCTAAATTTAGTTGTTTTTGAATCCACTCCATATGAGCTGTATCTAACAGATTTCCAGCCTTTATAAGAACGTCTTGAACTCTATCTCCTTCTTGCAACTTATAGACACCTGGTATTTTAACTGCACCTGAGATATCTATATAGATATCTTTTGTAATACTATAATTAGTTTCTTTTGTCTCTATAACATTTGTCTCTTTTTCTGTTATTTGATATTTAAAATATAAAATTACAACTATTATAAGGATTAATGTACCTAGAACGAATATAATAATGGCTGGATTGAAAATAATATCCTTAAAAGTTACTTTAGAAGGCCTGTCTATAAAACCATCAAGCTCAGACATATTGGGCAGTTAATTATTAATTACAAAGTTACATAATTAACCAATTTCAGCGGAATTACAATTTCCCTAATTATTTTTTTCCCATCTAAATATTTAACTACGCTTTTATGTTTTTTTGATAACGATATCAATTTTGCTTTATCCATAGCAATTTGAGTAGGAACCTCTATTGTCGCCCTTAATTTACCATTAATCTGAATCGCAATTATTGTTGTTTGTGATTTCATTTTATCCTCTATATAAATTGGCCAAGATTGCAGGTGTACTGAGCTGTTGCTATCACTATCTTTATGTAAATGCCATAATTGTTCGCTAATATGAGGAGCAAGAGGTGCTAGAAGAAGCAAAAACGTCTCTGTAATGTTAGCCAATTTATTATTTTTAGTTTTAGATAATATATAAAAGGGGGCATTTTCTTCAAGCTTATTCATAAATTCCATTAATGCTGCAATGGAAGTATTATATTTAAAATTTTTAATTCCTCTAGTTACTTTCCAAATGCTGATATGCATCATTCTTTCTAATTGATCATATACCGATTTATCCGTGACATCTAAATCTTGCCATTGATAAAAATTGCGCCAGATTCTTTTTACAAATCTCTGCATCCCTGCTATACCGCTATCACGAAAGTCTCCCCCATCGCCGTAAGGTCCCATAAATGACAAATAAAGTCTTAATACATCAGTTCCATACTTTTCAATATAATCATCCGGATTTACCACATTACCTCTACTTTTGCTCATTTTAGCCCCATCTTTAATCAAAAGTCCGTGAGCATAAAAGTTGGGAAAGGGCTCTTCAAAATCAAGATATCTCAGATCATGCAAAACCATAGTAATAAATCTAGAATACATCAGATGTAAGACTGAATGTTCGGCTCCACCACAATATTGGCTAACTGGTAACCATTTCTTTGTAATGACTGTGTCAAAAGGTGCTTTATTAGAAACTTTAGCATCAATATCTCCACCCGCAGTTGAAGGATAACGTAGAAAATACCATGAACTATCCATGAAGGTATCGGAAACATCTGTTTCTCTTATTGCTTTACCTCCACAATATGGACATTTAGTCTGATAAAATTCTAAGTGACGTGCTAGAGGAGCCTTACCTGATCCGTCGGGTAGATAATCGTTTATATCAGGTAGCAAAACTGGTAATAGTTCATCAGGCACTGGAAACCAACCATAATCTTCACTCAGATTTGAGAATTTGTTATTAAAATATTTCGCTTCTTCGGTGTTAAACCATGATTTCTTATTTTTTGCACAAGCTTCACAATATATCATGGGTATTGGTGGCCCCCAATAGCGTTGACGGGAAATATTCCAATCTCTTAATTTATAATGTATTTGTCTTTTACCCCATCCTTTTTCTTCTAAATAATCCATAATTACCTGAGTTGCTTTATGTATATCTAGACCATCCAAAAACTGGGAATTAATCATAAGTCCTTCAGATTCTTGGACCTGCTCTGCTTTAGTTATAGCACTCTTATCTCCATCTTTGCCAACTACCACTCTAGTTATTGGGATATTAAAAACTTGAGCAAATTGAAAATCGCGAATATCGTGACCTGGTACTCCTACTACTGCTCCAGTCCCTACATTACCTAATACAAAATCTGAAACCCAAATAGGTAATTTAAGCCCATTAAGTTTATTGATCACATATGAACCGGTGAATACACCAGTTTTTTTAGTTCCCTCAGCTATACGTTCTAACTCAGTTTTTGATAGTGATTTTTTGACGTATAAATCAACTTTATTTTTTGCACTAGGAGCTGTTATGCGAGGTATTGCCGGATGTTCTGGAGCAAGGACTATAAATGTGGCTCCAAAATTAGTGTCAGGTCTCGTAGTAAAGCAAATAATTTTCTCATTACTGTTTTCTACTTCATAAATAATATTAATCCCTTCACTTCTGCCAATCCAATTGCGTTGAGTATTAATAACTTTAGAGGTCCAGTTAAGTTTTCCAGTATTATCTAAAAGTCTTTGGGCATAATCAGTAATTCTGAAAAACCATTGTTTCATCTGTTTACGCTCTATGGGAGTTTTACATCTTTCGCAAACTGTAATTTCATTTATTATCTCTGTCTGTTCATCTGAAACAGTAGTTTTACATCCAGGACACCAAGTAACAGCTGAGTCTTTTTTATAGGCTAAACCAGCCTTAAACAATTGAGTAAAAACCCACTGCGTCCAACGATAATAATTAGGGTCCATCACATCTACACTATGATCCCAGTCAAACATGTTACCAATTTTCTTTAGTTGTTTAGTAAAATTAGCAATGTTTTTCTCTGTCATTATTCGTGGATGAACTCCCATTTTGATGGCAAAATTTTCGCTATGAATTCCTCCAGAATCAAAACCGATAGGTTCAAATACGTCATATCCTTGCATACGTTGAAATCTGCCATGAATATCAGACCCTACAAAAGCATAAACATTCCCCACATGTAAACCTTCGGCAGAAGGATAGGGATACATCATTAGATTATAATAAGGTTTGGAAGCGTTCTGAATCGGTGTCTTGTACAAACCAGATTTTTGCCATTTTTCTTGCCATTGTAACTCTATAGATTTATGATTATATTCTGGTATATCTTTATTATTCATATTACTATCCTTATAATAATATCATATCAATAGCCAGATTATAGAACAAGTTAATAAGAAAAGAAATGGATTAAAAGCCAAACTCAAGCGGTTCTACATAATAAGGCAATATTTTCCCTTGTCCATCAAGTAAAACAATACTTAAAATAGGTAAACCTTGAGAATCAAAGATTTGTGCTTTACCATTTTCTGGGACAATAATTCCTTCATGTTTTTCTGTTGCAATTTCGTCATCGCCAGTCCAAATTACTGCTTTAGTTACCTTATCCCCACTTTCCATAGAGATAATATTACCCTGTTTGTGTAATTTAGTTTTAGTGTTTTGGTCATATAAAATATATGGTAAACTTTGACTAGAAGAATGCTCACCCATAGTTACTTCTATAACTCCTCCTTGCTTTGCATCTTTAGGAATAACTGTTTGGATTTGATTATCTTCCCATGCCTCAATATCAGCTTCACTTATAAGGACGTTACCAATCGTCAATGATTTTTTAATTGGATTACTCCCAAAATTTTTACCTTGTAACCAAACCACGTCTCCTATTTTACTTACCCATGGGTAAACCCTACCAATAACTGGTGGCTCTTGTGGTATTGGACCAGGAGTTGCTTTTGGCTGAGTAGCTAGTTGTGGTTTTTCATATGCTGCTCTAGAGCTAATTCTGGTCTCTTTCTGGATTATCAATACTCCTACTGGTACTGCAATAATTATAGCTAGTATTAGCGCTAACGATATAACTTTGCCAAATGATAATGAATCAAAATTTTTAAGTAAATTCATATAAGCTCCTTATTTTCTAATTTCTATCTGTTTATCCTTATGGTTGAAGTATAAACTATAATTTTCAAAAAAACCTTTTCTACCCAACAGTGATTTAGTACCACTAGCCTCAGTAAAAACAACAGGCAAAGAAATTTCTTCATCTCCTAACTTAACAGTCATTTCTCCTTGATAAGCAAAGCTAGTTTTACCACCAAACCCCCTAAAGGTTGATCTTTTCAAAAAAGCTAAATCTTGACCTGTTTTTTCTGCCCAATCGCTTGGTAAAGACGATATTACAGCCCCAGAATCAATTAAAAATTCCCAATTTTCAAAACTAGAAAGAGTTCTTACTGGAATGGAAATAACTGGTTCAAATACATTTCCTAAATCCTGCCAATTTACATTTTTCATTGGGACTGATACTAATATTTCTTTCTCTTGCTGATAAGTTTTTTCTTTAGCATTTCCTACTAAAATGATTGAGGTAGCTCCAACTGCAATCAAGGGAATAATTAATAAAACTATTAATTTAAGTAGGCCTCCAATAGTAGTTTTTTTATTTATGTGATGAGTTGAAGCATTATTTTGATTGTTAATATTTGGATCGTGATAACTGACAGATACATTTGGAGCCCGTGGGATTGAAGTAACTTCTGAATTATAGTTAATATTAACACCACCTGTATTATTTACTGGTTTAATGTCCTGACTTTCATTAATTGCTGGTTCAATTGTCAAAGATTCATTATCTGCAGCTAATATATTCTGTTTTGGTGTTTCTGACTTACTTGCTAAATTTTGAATTGTTGATTGATTTAATACTTGATTTAAATCTGTTAAAGAGTTATCTAATGTTGTGTCCGAAAATTGTTTTGTTTGATTAGGTTGATAACTATTATTTTGTACTCCTTGATTTATATCCATATCTTGAGTTGGAAAGGTCTGATTAATTGGTGAAATAATTGGTTGTTCACCTTGTAATTGCTCTACTTGAGATTGGTCTAATAATACTGGGGCTACTACAGGCTGAGAAAAGTTAACACCTGTATTGGAGTCTGCTTCAGTTTGTGTAGAAAGACTACCAGAATCGGTCTGACTTATCTTAGACGAGCTTGGTGTTAATGATAAATTATTTAAACCTAAATCATCCATATATTAAACATGGCATAAAATCTTAATATTTGCAATCGTTTTTTGAATATATTAACTACTCTTCAATATTTATTTCCGCATATCATTAACTATCTTTGTATACCTTTTTATATCTTCTTATATTTATTTATTACTAATTATTTCTAAATATGTTCCATTAGACTAAATAACTGTTGCGTTATTTTTTGAGTAATAAATTTAATATCTGCCTCTGTTTTACCTCTTGACACGTAGTCTTTTTTTTTATTATAGTAGATATACGGAGATAATATTTTAATAATCTCTACATTAACAGATTAAATTAAAAATTGCGGAAAATGCGGAATAATTGTTTCCATAATTTCCGCAATTGCAAAAAAACTATGTGTGCTGATTACGCTTTTAATCAAAATTACAAACTCTTACATCATGCTAAATTCACAAATAATTTTTTTGATATCCAAACAAAAGAAGTTTTAGCTACAGCATCCATGTTTGGTTTCGTCTGGATTTTATTATGTCTTTTGTAATTTGCTTTATATTTTCTAGATGCCTGCCCAACATTCCCCTACCAGACCAGACCAAGAGATTAATAAATTGTTTGAACGTTGGTTAATTGCCAAAAATACTCCAGTCAACCAAATAACTTCTTATCTAAATCAAACTCAGGATTTTTTAACTTGGTTTAATTTACTTCCATTTGCAGATAGAAGGTTTACAACTACAAACTTTGAAACATTCAGAGATTTGTTAAGTCGAAAATCGCTTGACGCTCAATCTTTTAATCAATATATTGATGCTCTACAAACATTTGGAAACTTTCTAACTGAACAAAAATTAACTCCATTCAACCCTGTAGCATCTCTGCACAAACTTTCACAAGATGAAATGATAACTCCAGCACCTCAAGAGTCAATTTTTGATCAGTTTGCTAAATATCTAAGAAATCAAGATTTATCTAAAATCACCATTAAAAATTATTCTTTAGACATAGAACAATTTTTCGCCTGGTTTAATCAATATGATAAGGGAGCTGAAATATCCATCCAGAGTCCTAAGATTTTGGATGCATTCCGTAGATATTTACAGATGCAGTTATCTTTAGCACCAGCATCTGTAGAGAGAAAGGTTTCAAGTTTAAGAAAATTCTTTTCCTGGGCAGTTAACGAAGGCTATTTTGCTTCTAGTCCCTTTGATAAAGGAGGAATTAAATCTGCTATCGGCGACTTTGTGGCTCCTACAAATCTTAAACCTCTTGCTCAAAGTAAAACAAAAATTGGTCGATTCATTCAGAGATTTCAATTTCCTATTCTTATAACTTTAATGGTTTTGTTGTTTTTACTCTCTTTATGGCGCCCATGGAATTTATTATTCCCTCAAAGTCAGATATCAGATCAAATGTTATCTGAATTAGAGAATAAATTTGAAGAACTAAAACAGAATGGAAACGGAACGATAGGTAAAGGTAGTTCACCATGGATTGTCCGTTTTGCTGGCAAAATAAAGGATAAAAATGGTGACCCTATTAAAACCGCTTCTCAAATAACTTTTTCTTTATATACCCAAGAAGAGTCTACAGATCCATTATGGACCTCAAAAGTTTGGAGTTTACAACCAGATAATCAAGGTAATTTTGAGGTTGCTTTAGGAGATGTTGAAAGTGGTGACAATCAAATTGATTCTCAATTGTTTTTTAAGCAAAAACAGTTATATTTAGGTGTTTATGTAGCAGGTACCGAAATGCTACCCAGAACGAAGATTTCTACAGCTTTTAAGGCTGGAAATTCTTGGCTACTAGATGACTATACAGCTTCTATGGTTACGGGTCCTGAACAGATACCGATATTAAATAAAGATGGTCAACTAGTTCTAGCTTCAGAGAATGCCAAAGTTAAAAGTCAAAACGGAGCTATTAGCCTTGAAGGCAATGCTGTATCTCTTGTAGTTCCTTATACATCTACTGAAAATATTACTCTCTCTCCGCTTGGTGGAGGATCAGTAGAAGTTGTAGGTAGTAATGTATCTGGTGACACATTTAAGGTAACTAGTCCACAATTGGTGACCGGATCGCTCATTACTGCTGAGCTTGCTAGCAATACTACTACTGCAAATTTGTTAGAATTAAAATCAGGATTAGTTCCGACAACAAAGCTTAACGTCGATACGCAGGGTAATTTAAAACTACTGGGAAAAATTGAGGGAGAAAATGAACTCACTCTAGCCGATGACCGCGCTCAGGTATTACTCTCCGATAGTACTCATACTTCTCTCCCTCAAAACACAAAATCAATTTTAGGAGCCTTAAATGATGCATTTACAACCGCTAATTTAGCATCCCAGTCAGCTACTAATGCTTTAGTTTGGACCGATGGTGGAACATATCTTAAACCTAAAAATAATGAGAGTGTTAGAATTTACGACTCCAGTAGTAATGATTATGTGGATATTAGGCATGATGGAAGTGATTTAATTTTTTCTGGACAGAACACTAGCTCTATTCAATTTGATATAAATGTAAATTTACAGGAAGCAGTTACCGTTGCAGGTGATTTAACCGCTTCAGATGATTTTATCGTCAATGGTCAAATATATAACAGTGGCACCAGTTCTGTTACAGTAAATGACGGTTTAGTCCTTACAGATGGAAATACTTTTTCTGTGGGTGGAGCAGGAATTAGAGGTTATAACTCAATTTCTTCAGCTGCAGCTACTAGTCAGGGATTGGGTTCTGACAGTGATCTTTTTATAGGCGGTATGTTAGAGGTAGATAATGCATTTTATGCAGATGGTGACGTTAATTTAGGAGATGGTTCAGGTAACGATATTATTAATCTTAATCCAGGATCTGGAGGATCGATTCTTTTTACAGGTTATGAAGATTGTGTGGTGTTAAAAACTGGAACTGATGGCACATTAGAGTGTGGTACTGCAGAAGAAGCTAATCAATTATGGGAAAGAGGAACTAATTGGATTAACCCCATTACGGCTGTTAATAATGATTTTCGGATTTATGATGAAGGTGGCTTAAGCATTGGATCTGTAACTGATCCTGGAAAACATAATATTATTATCGGCGATAGAACTAGAGAAGAAGGCGCTGGTGGATATTTAACTGTCAATCGTGCTGCGACTATTTCTGCATTAGTCGAAGGAGATAATCCTCTTACTATTAACGATGAACACGAAGTTCAGTCTCTGTCTATTTCTAGTTTTGGAATTATAACTCTTAGAAATAGTGAACAAATAGATAATACTTCAAGTGATGGAGTAATAAATTTTATCGGTTTAGGGGGAACGAATGATACTAACCTAAGTATTAATCTTGATGGTAGTTATCCCGTAATTGCTTCTACAGATTCAGTTATTGGCATGGATGCTAATCTTAACTTTATTGGTAGCCAACAAATAAGTACTACAACTGGCAACTTAACCATTGCTCCTGCTAGCAATCTATTACTTAATGGTACTGATGTTAGTATTGATAGCACAACCACAACAGTTAATATTGCCGATAACACTCCAACAGCATTCTCCTTACTACAAAGTACTGACAATTATTTGGTTCTTGATACATCTAATAACACCGAGAGTTTAACTTTTGGTAATACCAGTACTAACCCAGACTATATTTTTGATGGATCAGGAACATTTACCCAAACTGGGAATGGTCAAGTAACTTTTAATGGGAATATTAATGCCACTGATGGAGTAGATATTACTGGTGACAATTTAACTGTGGGAGGAGCTAACTTTTCTGTTAATGTAAGTAATGGAGATATTACTACTGCAGGAGATCTAGCTGTAAATGGAGGAGACATTACTACTAATGCAGGATTAAATATTACTCCAAACGGTAATTTTAATCTTACATCTCAAGGTAGCGGAACATTCATATTTACTGGTAACTCAGCTATGAATATTTCTCAAGGTGGGTTTACTCTTGCCACCAGAGGGGCTTCAGGAGATATTATTTTAAATGCAGCACGTAATATAATCTTTGATGATACTAATCTAATTGCTGCGATTGCACTTTCTAACGGAGCCCCTACTCTTAATTCTGGAGATACAGCTTTAGTTGAAGCAATTAATTCAGCTTATAATGCTGCAACGGGTGTTGGTGGTGGCATGTGGGAAAGATTAAATAATGTACTCTATCCTGGTACTATTGAAGATCGGTTAGCTATAGGAACAAAAAATACTACCGTTGAAAATTCCTCTCTTGCAAATTCTTCTCTATTTGTTACTCGCGATCTAACATCTGGAGCCTTAGGTAAAGCTTTAGCTATCTTTAACCAGACTGAGAATCAAGATCTACTGACTGCTTCAGCTTCAGG
>CAYXFC010000014.1:0-13460 GCA_964464155.1 uncultured Pseudomonadales bacterium | reverse complement strand
TGGATAACATCTGGGGACTTCTGACTTGGGATGATTCCGGTAACTATAGAGTAAGAGCTTGGAACCTAGCAGGAACCCAATATCAAATGCAAGCATGGGATGCTGTCAATGATTCAAGTTATGGAATGTTTGGTTCGACTTATGGAGGAGGAGATGTTGATGATACTGATTTATATACAGGTCTTAATACAAATACTGATGCAAAGTATTGGTTAAGAGATACTGATACATACAGTCCAACTCTAACTCTGTGGGAAGCTACTCTGGTTAATTAAGACCGATCTTATTTAACTAGTTTTTAGGAAACCGAAGCAGGAGTCTGTTTCGGTTTCCGATAAAGCTAAATAGACGAATATTTTCTTCTTTATCCTATGGAGGAAAATATAAATAAAATGAATAAATTTAAAATTATTGGCAACGTATTTTATGTAATGGTAATTACCTTTCTGGCTTTAGTTGCTGTAGGAACTGCTTTTTCGGTTCTGCAAGCTCCAGGTGGATTGAGGCTTTTTGTTGTTATGTCTGGCTCTATGGAACCCAAAATTTCCACAGCATCGGTAGTTATCGTCACGCCTGCCAAGTCATATCAAAAAGGAGATGTAATTACTTTTTTTGCCAATCCAACCCAGAGAGATCTGAAAAAATCAGGGACTACAGTTACACATAGAATTATCGAAGTTAGTAACGATGAGGGGAGAGCCACCTATCAGACCAAAGGAGATGCTAATGAAGATCCTGATCGGGAGATGGTAACTCAAGCCGCAGTTTTAGGGAAAGTGCTGTTTAGCATCCCCTTTTTAGGTAGAGTGATTGCTTTTACTAAAACCCAAATAGGCTTTATCACTGTAATTGTGATCCCCGCGACTTTGATTGTTTATTCTGAAATATTAAATATTATCAAGGAAATAAAAGCGATGATAAGTCGGAAAAAGAGTCAGAAAGCTATAATTAATAAAGATAAAATGTTGGATGAAACTGAAAAAATAGATAATAATGCAAAAAATACAAAAATAGTTACAGATACTAAAAAATCTAATAAAAAAGTTAAAATACCAGAAATTAAAAAAACCGGCAGGAAATTTCATAAAGGACAAACATGATATTTAAGTTAAATCTACATATTATTACGCGCATCTTGAGTAAGAGTTCATATCTGACATTGGTGGTCAGTTTTTTGGCTATTATCAGTACTAATGCTTTTTTAAGTGATAATGAAATATCAATTGGGAATACTTTTGCCAGTGCGACTCTTGACTTGGAAGTTTCAGCCAAAACTACCAGTTTTGATGTCCAAAATTTATTGCCAGGACAAAGCAGTTCTAAACAATTTATTATTAAAAATAATGGCAATCTGCCTTTTATCTATAACCAAACCATAGCTAACTTAAGTACTACCGATGGTTTATGCCAAGAATTAGATTTAAAAGTTTACTACTACTGGTATGATGCCAGCGATGTATTACATAAAGAGCTAAAATCTAACAAAAAGCTGAGCGCTTATTTTCTTAATGCTATGGCTGACGACGACGATGCTCAAATCCCCAATTC
Source organism: uncultured Pseudomonadales bacterium (assembly GCA_964464155.1). GTDB lineage: Bacteria > Patescibacteriota > Microgenomatia > UBA1400 > UBA1449 > CAYLQQ01. The sequence continues at coordinate 11,912 of CAYXFC010000014.1, read as the reverse complement.
CCATCCTTATCAAAGCAATGCTGATTATTTGGCCAATGAAAATTGGTATGTGTTTGAAGCCAGTTTACCTACTGATGCTGATCCATCATTGGGGAATCAAACTTGTAGCTTCGATCTGATTACCAAAGCTAGGCAGATTGGAGGCAGTTATGGAAGCAGCTTTTGGGACGAGGAAAGCAATAACAATAGTTTGACATCAGATAGTTGGGCTAAAATTAGCGGAATAAAATTTCATGATCTTAATCAAAACGGGATAAAAGATACTGGAGAAGAGGGCTTGGCTGACTGGACAATTTTTGCTGGCAAAGAGTTTGATCAATTGACTCTTGATACTACGGTAGACAATCCGGTTACCAGTCAAAATCTTGTTGATGGTACTAAATATATAATCAAAGTCAGTGGTACTTATCAGGCAAATAACGAAATAACAGCTGACGTTAAATATACTAATAAAAGTGGCTCTAGTGACTGGACTGATACCGTACCGGATTTTGAGGCTAATGGGCCGACATTTCTTGATCTGCAAATTGATGGTAGTTCGCCTGATTGGGGCAGTTACCAATCGGACCATGAATATTGGCTAGCAATTATTGGAGATGGAAATCCTTTGACCTTCAGTCTTAATGATGTGGATTTTAGTAATAATTTAGGCTCTTTAGAAATTATCATTTTTGAATCAGTGGTTTCAGATATTACCAATGATGAAGGAGAATATGAAATTGACCTAACTGAATTGAATGGCCAATTTATCGTGGGTGAAGAACTAATTTCTGGCTGGATGCAAACGGCTCCTGCTAAAGGATTCTACACATTCACTTCAGCCGCTTTATACGAAAATAAAGACTTTGGCAATATAGAAGTGCCACCGGCCGAAGATATTGTCAAAGTGGTAATTAATGAAGTTTATCAAGATGCTACTAATAGCCAAGAATGGATTGAACTGTATAACAGCGGAACAAAAGCTACAGGTTTAGGTGGATGGACTATTGCAGACGGAGCGGGGATTGATACTCTGGGAGATTATACTCTGGGGTCTACTCAATTTGCGGTAATTGTCACAAATGGAGCGGACACAGCATTATTGAGTCAAATTGCCAGCAATAATCCTGCGGCTGTAATTATTGCTTTGACCGACGCGACAATCGGCGCAGGTTTAAACGGTACTGGAGATAGGTTGATTTTGAAAAAAGCTGATAACACCGAAATGGATAAAGTTAGCTGGGGAGATGATAATTCAATTTTTGTTATGGCAAATATGCCTTCGTTGCAAAGTTACAAACGTAGTACTGCCGGATTAGATACTGATTCGGCCAGTGATTGGGTGATTAATCTAACACCAGATCCGGGGACAAATCCACATAGTCATATTCAAGTCAATCTCAATCAAGATCAGCAAAAACTTCTGTTAAGTTTTAGTAATGCTAGCGGTTTTGATTTGGTCAAATATCTTATTACTTATTCTCATCTTTATAATGGTATATACATTCAGGAAGCAATTACTGGAGAAAAGAGTAAATTGCTTTATGATACCTTATTACTGCTTAATCCATTTTATTTTGGTACTTGTTCCAGTTTAGGTCAAGTTTGTGTATCTCATTATGGGATTAAGGATATAAATATTGCTTTGGAGTATTTTAACGGAGACAATACTCTGGGGACTAGTGAAATTAAATATAGCTGGCGTAATTAAAATGAAATTACAAAAGTATTAAAAATTGTAAATTTGTATGTCATCCTGAAACCGATCTACGAGTTAGAAAACGAGTGTGTCGATATTCAGGATCTTATGGAAAATATCAAAAGATGCTGAATCAAGTTCAGCATGACAAATATAGATTTAACTAGTGTAGTAGGGAATGACAATAAAAAATGATTAAAAAACTATTTTTTATTATTATTGCGGTAATGTTACTAGTCAAGCCAATATGGGCGGCGGATATGACTGTAATTTGTAATACTGCCAATAAGTGTAGTACTTTGCCTAGTGAGGGTGCAGCACTTTTTTCGGTTGATGACATCAAACCCAGTTATAACTTTCCCAAAGAATTTAGTGTGTTTAATCAGGATTTAGACGAAGACTGTTATTTATATCTTAAAACGGAAAACATTCAGGATCCAGATCAGCTTAACCAGACTTTATATACGGTAATTAAAGATCCCTTGACGACTTATTTTGGATCATTGGAAGACATGAATAGAGCAGCTATAGATCAAAATTTAACCGATTTATTTAATCAGGGAACTATTAATTTAGGTAAAGTTGACAAAGGGGAAACCAAAACCTATCTTTGGGCAGTTACAATGGATCCGGATGCAGGGAATCAATATCAGGGGAAAACTACTCAATTTGACTTTGACATGACTTTTGAATGTGGGATTCCTCCTACTCCTTCGCCCACTCCCACAGCCACTCCTGGACCGACTTCATCACCAGATCCAAATTCTGGAAAACATACAACATTAGGAAAGAATGGACCAACCTGTGAGAATTTGACCTTTGAAATCACTTTTGACGTAAAAAATGATGGTAATCCTGTGGTTGATCAGGAAATAACTTTTAGCTATGGAGGAGATACTTGGACAGAATATACTAATGATGATGGAAGAGCAAATACAGATGCAATTTATAATGGTTCAGGAGAATTAAAGGCTGAAACTACAGACGGTTATCCTAGTCAAAGTTTATATGTTGACGATTTAGGAGATTGTGGAGGAGGAATTGGTGGTGGGTTTACATTTGGCGCATTTACGGCGACACAAGGTTTGGTTTCTGGTGCCTTTGATCAGGCTTTGCAAGAAGCGACCAAAGCGGCTGGTTTAGTATTGCCAGATGGACAAATTAAGGGTGAAAGTGATATTTGCTGTCCCAAAATTGAACCTTTGTGGTGGATAGTATTGTTAGCTCAGACTTTGTGGTTAGTGCGTTATTTTATGCAGCGGATTAAGAATATGGATAAAAGTCAGTGGTTGCTGATGACTTTGGCAGTAACAACTTTAGCAATAATAATACATTGGCTGGGTCATCCTTGGTTTGTTAGTCGTGGTTACACGCAGAGCCCTTATTGTCGGTGGCTGTGGTTAATGGCTATTATTAATGGTCTGATTTTAAGTTCGGTATTTCGCTATGTTTATAAGGAGGAGCATGAATAGAAGTAAACTTAACTTTTTATCCATAATAGGGTTTTTATCTGTTGCAATTATAATTTTAATATCACTGCCGTATCCTTGGTGTGGATTGTCTAGTTGGTTGGAAGCACTGATTACTAAGGTACAGAATTGTGGCTGTATCTGTCCGTGGTGGTTATTTGTAATTGGTCAAATAATAACTGCCTACTTTTTATTTTTACTGGCACAATCTATTAAAAAACATAGCAGACTAAAATATATTATTCTACAATTCATAATTGGTATGTTATTTTTCTTTTTTCATGGAATCATACACAGTTATTATTTGCAGCGAGAGGTTTATCAAGAGTCAATATTTTGTAATTGGATGTGGTTAATTGGGCTAATAGTGGCAATTATTTTTAGTTTATTACCAATATATAAAGATAAAAAAGATTAAAAATATCCCCTCTTTTAGAGGGGATATTAATTTTAAGATTCTATTTCCTATTCATCTTCGGGCATTTCTGAAGGATTCATACCCTTAAATAATTCCTGCATACTTTCCAAATCTTCCGTATTAGGAGTGCCATCTGGATTGGCTTGCATTTTTTTACTGAATTCTCCCATTTGTTGCATGAACTGAGTCATATCCTGAAAAGTAATATCAGAAGGGGGTATAAACTCTGCATCAGTTACTACTGCAGGTTGGCAATCTACTTTATATTTATTATCAGTTTCATCAGCCCATTTTTGAAAATCAAAAGCAGATTCAGGACTTGTTGTACTTTGGGGTTCTTGTGAGAGTTCTTGCATAGCAGTAATATCAAATTTGGTACCCTGTTTAGTTACATCATCCCAGGCGTACATATATTGACCATCCGAGACCATACCACCACTACCGCTATCTTCTCCCATGCTCATACCGCTAACTTTATATTTATTACCTTTTACCAAGGATGTTACTGTAGTTCCTTTATCATCGGTGTAACTACACTTGACACTTTGACCCAAAGTTAAAGCATTTTTAAGCGAAAATATATTAGTTTGCGGTTGGGTTTGCTCTCCACCTTGATTACTTTGTTGGTTTTGGTTAGGACCACATGCAGTAAGCAATAAAGGGACAGCTAAAATTAGTAATAGAGATATTTTCTTCATATGATATATGATAAATTGATAACTAAACAAAGGATAACATAGAAAAACTAAAATAGGAATTAGGAAAAATATGAGTAAAGTCACTGTATATCAAAAAATATTCATCATTGTTTACCTCTTTTCAATCTTGGTATTTCTTTGTCATTATTTATATGTTGGGAGTGGAGTTTGGGGAGACGGACGTTATTATTATAGTTTTCTAAGGTCAATTGTGATTGACCATGATCTAAATTTTACCAATGAATTCCAGTATTTCCATATTCCTATTGAGCAAAGCCAGACTGGCCTGGTGATTAATAAATTTTCCATTGGACCAGCCATACTTTGGTCACCTTTTTTCTTGTTAGTGCATTTACTGACTTGGACTGCATCTGCTTTGGGTTTAATAATTAAAGCAGATGGTTTTAGCTGGCCATATCAAGTATTTGTCGGAATAGGCAGTGTAACTTATGCAACTTTCGGTTTATATCTTTGTTTCTTAGCTCTAAAAAAAATTACAACTATTAAAATCTCTTTGCTGGCTAGTTTAAGTATTTATTTATCAAGTAATTTATTTTTTTATAGCAGCATTGATCCCATAAATTCTCACAGTGTTTCATTTTTTGCTAGCTCTTTATTTTTTTACTTAATAATTAAATATTTCAAAAAACAAAAACTAACTCAAAGAGATGTCGTGTTAATAGGGTTAATTACTGGTTTGATTGCTCTAATCAGAAATCAAGATGTGGTTTTGGGAATAATTGGGATTTGGTTAATCATTACATTATTAAATGACTCTGTTATTACAAAGCTAGCAAAATTGATTAGTTACTTTACGGTAATTATTATAGTTATAATTCCTCAACTTATAATTTGGCAGTTAATTTTTGGGCAAATAAATAGTCCCTATATTTTGTTAGGTGAAAAATTCAATTGGTTTCAGCCTCAGCTACTGAACGTTTTATTTAGTTCTAATCATGGTTTGTTTTATTACTCACCAATTTTGATGTTTGCTGTTATTGGACTTATATTGACTAATAAAGATTGGAAGTGGTTTGGAGTTTTGAGTTTGATTATATTTATATTACAAACTTGGATAGTGGGTTCATGGCATAGCTGGTGGGCGGGGGAGTCTTATGGAAACCGGATGTTTATCTCCGTTTTTCCACTATTTATTTATGGTTTTGCTTTATGGTTGAAAAAATTTGATGTAGATCTTAAAAAAGTTCTGTTATTGGCAGTTTTGATTATTTTTAATTTTATAACGATAATTAAATACCTTCTAAGTATCTAAAGCTTGACTGACAGATATAAAAACTATACAAATAAATATTACTAATTTTATTTAATATATGAAAAAAACTGCCAAAGCTAAAACAGCTAAAAAAATAAGTGTCAAACCATTAAAAAAAACCAGCAATAAGTCGAGCTGTTTCCTGGTTGAGTTTCACAAACTGCCAATCGTAGTAGCATTAATGGCTGTAATATTAGCGGCTGTTTATATTATGACTAGCTTTTATTTGCCTAAAAAACAAGCTGAAACTTATTATTTGAGTGGCAATAATGCACGCACCGTTCCTTTATCCAGATAAGCATAATCCAACTGTTTTTCAGATCGAACAAGAATAAGATATAGTATAGATCATAAAAATGATTCCATCGCTATATTGACTGCCAAACAAATACCAATCTTGATTCATGTTTTGATTGTAGGCTCATTTGAATAGCTAAAAAAAAGAGGGACTATCCAAAAGTGTGGTGTTTGCGTTCAGCAATCCGTAATTCCATAATGGTACGACGGATGGTAGTTTCAGCTTTTAGAATTTCGGTAGCGGATAATTTTTCTTTTTCTTGAAGTGCTTTTTCTGCATCTTCTTTAGCTTTGCGGATAGCATCAACATTCAGTTCTTCACTGCGTAAGGCATTATCTGCCATGACAATAATGTTATTGTTGGCGGTGACGTTAAGGAATCCTTGAAAAAGAGTAAAAAACTGTTCTTTTCCTTGTGCTTTAATTTTTAATTCTCCATGCTGTAACCTAGTGAAAAGTGGAATATGGTTGGGTAAAATTGCAATTTGACCAGTAGTAGTATTAGCAACTACTACCTCAGCTTGGTCAATTTTTGCCAATGTCCCCGTTGGTGTTAGTATAGAAACTGATAAGTATGTCATTTATTATTATAGTGTTTTGGCTTTGGCTACAGCTTCTTCTATAGAACCCACCATATAAAATGCCTGTTCTGGTAAATTATCATGTTTGCCTTGTAAAATTTCATCAAATCCTCTAACTGTATCTTCAATTTTGACATATTTTCCAGGGATACCAGTAAACTGTTCACCGACAAAGAATGGTTGGGTTAAAAATCTTTGGATCTTACGGGCACGGGATACAATTAATTTGTCTTCATCAGCCAGCTCATCTATACCCAAAATAGCAATAATATCTTGTAATTCTTTGTAGCGCTGCAAAACTCTTTGTATCTCCTTGGCTACTCTGAAGTGATCTTCACCGACACGAGCAGGAGTTAAAACTGATGAATTAGATGCTAAAGGATCCACAGCTGGATATAAAGCTTGGTCAGCCAAAGCCCGTTCCAAGACAATAGTTGAGTTTAGATGGGCAAAAGTAGTAGCTGGTGCTGGATCAGAATAATCATCAGCTGGTACATATACTGCCTGAAAAGAAGTAATTGAACCGTTTTTAGTCGAGGTAATTCTTTCTTGCAATGCTCCCATTTCGGATGCTAAGGTTGGTTGATAACCTACAGCTGAAGGAATGCGTCCTAGCAGGGCTGATACTTCAGAACCAGCTTGGGAAAAACGGAAAATATTATCAACAAACAATAACACATCTTCTTTTTTGACATCACGGAAATATTCGGCAAAAGTGAGTCCTGTCAAAGCCACTCTCAAGCGGGCTCCAGGAGGTTCATTCATCTGCCCATATACCATGACTGTATATGGTAAAACTCCAGCCTCTTTCATTTCGACATAAAGATCATTGCCTTCACGTGTTCGTTCTCCTACACCTGCAAAAACTGAGTGACCAGAGTGTTCCATAGCAATATTACGGATCAACTCTTGCATAACCACAGTTTTACCCACACCTGCTCCACCAAAAGCTGCTACCTTACCTCCTTTAGCGAAAGGAGCAATTAGATCAATAACTTTGATTCCGGTTTCTAACATTGTTGCCGAAGCTTCCTGATCAATAAGTTTTGGAGCTGGTCTATGAATTGGCCAAAGTTCTTTAGCCTTAACCTCTTCTTTGTTATCCACAGTTTTACCTAAAACATTAAAAATTCTTCCCAGAGAACCCTCTCCAACTGGTACAGAAATCGGTTTGCCAGTATCAGTTGCTTTTGCTCCCCGTTTTATTCCCTGAGTAGTTTCCATGGCAACCGCTCTGACTTCGGTTTCTGATAACAATTGCTCAACTTCAGCAGTAATAGATTTGCCTTCAGCGCTTTCCACAATAATCGCGTTATAGATGGAAGGGATTTCTCCTTGCTTGAATTGGATGTCCAAAACTGGACCAATAACTTGTGTGACTTTACCTTGATTCATATAATTTTCCTTTCGTTTATTATACTGCCATAGAAGCAGTGATGATATCCGCCAGCTCAAAGGTGACTTGCTGCTGACGCATACGGTTATATATTAATCTAAGTTGATTTTGTACTTCTTTAGCATTTTCAGAAGCATTTTTCATAGCCACCATCCGAGCGGAATGTTCCGATGCTTTATTTTCCAGTAAAAAATGATAAAGCTGCAGTTCGATAAAATAGGGTAACAACCAATTAATAATCTGTTTTTTATTAGGTTCAATTACATATTCTTTAGGTTCAAATTTACGTGTTTCTTCCTCTGTTAACTCTTCCAAAAGACCCAGAGAATCTTTTAGCTCGTTTACATCAATTGGTAAAAGTTGAAGGCGGGTAGGTTTTTGGGAAAGAGTAGTAATAAACTGATTATAACTAAAATATACTCTGCGGTAATTATGTTTGTTGTATTCATCTAAGATAAATTGAGAAATTGGAATGGCATCTGTAAATTCTATCGTATCGGTCAAATCAGAAAAATCGGCTACAATATTAGCACCAAGACTAGCCATAAGCATTCGTCCTCTTTTACCGATAGTAACAAAATCAGTTTGCTTATTTTGGCGGTACCAGCGCATCATATCTCTAAAATGATTAGTGTTTAATCCTCCACATAAACCCTTGTTGGTTGTGACAAACAAACAAAGATCCTTATCTGCCTCTTTGTTAGTTTCTAGTAGTGGGTGGGTGAATTTGGTAGCAGTAGAAAGTAGTGAAATCAAGATCTCTCGCAGTTGCTGACTATATGGTTCGCCATTAATTGCCAAATCCTGAGCTTTTTTCATTTTGGATGCCGAAACCATTTGCATAGCTTTGGTTATTTGAGCAATATTTTTGGCAGATTTGATACGGGTAAGAATTTTGCGTGATGAAGCCAAGTCAAATAATATTAATAAGTAATAAGTAATATCTAAATCACCTAAAACTCATTACAATTTTTCTTCATTTTGATAGCGTTCTATAAAATCATTACTAAAGTTTTCAACAACTTGTTTAATTTTATTTTCCAGTTTTTCATCCATTTTCTTTTCTGAAATAATTGTTTTAACAATGTCTTTATGTGATCTTTCTACAGTTTCGATTAATTCCTGTTCATATATTTTAATATCAGATTCTTTGACTTTGTCGACATAGCCATGAGCTACTGCCCAAAAAACAAAAACTTGATGAGCTAGTGCCATAGGTTTGTCCCATCCTTGGCGAAGTAATAACATAGAGCGCTTTCCTCTTTCAATTTGCTTTCTAGTGGCTTCATCCAAATCTGAAGCAAACTGGGCAAATGCAGCTAGTTCCCGATACTGGGCCAAATCTAAACGCAGCTTTCCTGCGACTTGTTTAATAATTTTTGTTTGAGCACTACCTCCGACACGAGAGACCGAGGCTCCAACGTTGATAGCTGGTTTTTGACCAGAATTAAACAAATCAGTTTCAAGATAAATTTGTCCGTCAGTAATAGAAATCACATTAGTGGGAATATAAGCGGATACATCTCCTTGCTGAGTTTCTATAATCGGAAGTGCGGTTAAAGAACCTCCACCATATTCTTTGTTATATTTAGCAGCCCGTTCCAGTAAAGCAGAATGTAGATAAAAAATATCTCCTGGATAAGCCTCACGCCCAGTAGGACGTCTTAGTAGTAAAGATATTTCTCTATAGGCCCAAGCATGTTTAGTTAAATCATCATAGACCACCAAAGCATCTTCTCCTTTTTCGGAAAAATATTCTCCAATTGCTGCACCAGCCATAGGAGCAAGATATTGCAGAGCTGGTGAGCTAGAAGCCGAAGCATCCACAATAATACTGTATTCCATAGCTCCAAATTTTTCTAAAGTAGCTTTAAGCTGAGCTACAAAAGATTCTTTTTGGCCAATAGCTACATATATACAAGTTAAATTTTCTCCTTTTTGATTTAAAATAGTTGTTAAAGCAATAGATGATTTACCAGTACTTCTATCGCCAATGATCAATTCCCGTTGTCCACGACCCACTGGAATTAAACCGTCTATAGCTTTGATACCAGTTTGAACAGGCTGGTTAACTGATTGTCTAGTAATAATACCGGAGGCTACTTTGTCTAGTCTCATCTGTTTTTTTACTTTAATATCACCTTTACCGTCTAAGGGCTGACCCAAGGGATTAACTACTCTTCCAATCATATCCTGCGAAACTCCGATTTCTAAAATTCGTCCGGTAGATTTAACAATGTCTCCAGATTTGATATGAGAGAAAGCACCTAAAACAACTGCCCCGACTGATTCCTTGCGCAAGTTAAGAGCTAAACCATAAGTGTTATTTGGGAACTCTAAAATTTCACCAAACATGACCTGAGACAATCCATTAATCAGAGCTACCCCATCTCCTATTTCAATAACTTCACCAACATTAGAGACAGAATTTTTCTGTTCAAAATCAGATATTTTTTGCTTAAGAAATTGTGCAAGATCAACATTGGATTGTTTGGTCTGTGTTGTCATATTTATGTTTGATTTATTCACTGTAAAAAATGACAAAGTATTAATTATAATTAAGCACTTTGTTAATTCAGTGAAAAACCTATCAATATTTCTTACTGTTTCAAATTTTTGGCAATGTTATTTAAGCTAGTATCTACACTAAAGTCGATAACTTGATCATAAACTTTGACTTTTAAGCCGCCTAGGATTTGTGGATTAACTACGTATTCAAATTCTAAGTCACTTCCAAACATTCCTTTAAGAATCTGCTCACAACGTTCTTGTAATTGAGTATCAATCTTAAAAGCAGTGGTAATTACGGCTGTATTTAATTTTTCTTCCTGCTCTAAAAGAGAGTCAAATTCGCTTACAATAGAACGTAATTCATCTAAATCAGAATTATTATTTAGATATTGAGAAATAATATCAACAACCTGTTTTGTTTTTTTGGTGTCACTCATAGTGTAATTAAGTTACAGTCGACAAATTCCAGTATATGGTAAATATGACCAGTAACCATTTTAACCTAATTTAGTTTTCGCTAATTGTTTCAACTGTTGTTCAATCAACTCTTTTTGTTTGCTTGAGTCAAGGTAATCGCCAAGAGCTTTACGAGCAACTGATACAGACAAATCAATTACTTTTGCCTGCAAAGCTTTCTCTTGAGCTGCCATTTTATCTTCAATCTCTTTTTCTTTACGATCCATTAATTTGGTAGCCTCAACTTTGGTTTGTTCTAAAATTTCCTCTTTTGCAGAAGTAGCATCTTTTTTAGCTTTGGCAATCAATGTCTCAACATCTTTGCGGGCATCTTGGAACATTTTTTGTCTTTGAGTTTCAGCTTCCTCTTGTTTTTGAATGTTATCATTAGCGGCTTTAAGTCCATCCTTGATTAATTTTGCCCGTTGGTCAAGTTTTTGCAAAATTGGTTTATATAAAACCCTTGTGAGAACAAACATTAAAATGCCAAAGTTAACTATTTGCCAAATAAGTTTTCCGGCATCAATACCCAAAGAGCTAAATACATTAACAGAATCAGTCATAAATTAGAATCAAGAACTAAGAATCAAGAATTAGAAATTCAAAACTCTTATTCTGTGGATTAGGTAAATTTAATGATCAAGGCAGTAACTAAAGCATAAATAGCAATAGCTTCAGCAAATGCTACGCCTAAAATCATAGATGTTTGAATTTTATCGGCTGCTTCTGGGTTGCGACCTATAGATTCCATAGCTTTACCTACAATGTTACCGATACCCAAAGCTGGGCCAATACCACCTATTGCAATAGTAAGTCCTACTGCTAGGGCTTTGATTCCTTCAACATTAGAAACAATGTCTGCCATATTTCCTCCTTGTAAGAAATAATATTTTTATTACAAATTTAATGATGCGCACTGGTTGCACCAGCAGTGAAAACCAATGTTAACATCACAAAAACTAAAGATTGAATTACTCCCACAAATATTTCCAACCCCAAAAAGGGTAGTGGGGCAAAAAGTGGAAGCAAAAAAGCCATGACTGCTAACAAAACTTCTCCGGCAAAAATATTGCCGAAAAGCCTGAAAGCAAAAGAAATGATTTTGGAAATTTCGGAAACGATTTCCAAAAAACCT
>CAYXFC010000013.1:0-13479 GCA_964464155.1 uncultured Pseudomonadales bacterium | reverse complement strand
TCAAGTTTCCATAGACAGAAGGTTTTTATAATTCCTTCCGAGGAGCATTACAATACAATATTATTAATATTATATTGAAAATTGTTAAGCGCCTTATGGCGCTTTTTTATTTATTTGATGAAAATGAATTCTAAACTCAAAAGAATTCTTAATATTATGCCAAGTCAAAAAAACATAACTAATTTAGCCGATATTCAAGATAAGAAGGCAAAATCAAAGACAGTTTTTTTTGCTCACTATCACGGTCTTAAAAGTAATCAAATTAACGATTTAAGAAGTAAAATTAAACAAGCTGGTGGAGAAATGGTGGTAGCAAAAAACACATTATTAAAAATAGCATTCGGTAAATCTATAGAAATAGATAATGCTCTCAATGGTCCAACAGCTACTATTTTCTCTTATGAAGATGATATATCCCCTCTTAAAGTGGTGGCAGATTATGCTAAAGAAAATGAACTACCCACGTTTACAGCTGGGTATTTAGATAATATTATTATCAATGCTGATGAAGTTGTTAAGCTATCAAAATTACCTAGCAAACAAGAATTGAAAGCCGGTGTTGTAAGAAGTATATCGTCACCATTATATGGTATCGTTAATGTGTTGCAAGGGAACATTCGTAATTTAGTTTATACTCTAAAGGCAATTGAGTCGAAAAAGTCAGTTTAGATAAATATATACAGAGGTAATTGCAATATAAGGCGATTATAAATGTGCTATTAATTTTTATTACATTATTTATAAACAAAGGAGGTGAGCAATCATGGCAGACGAAAAAGTAAAAGTTTCTGAAAAATTAACTAAAATCATGGAATCCATTGAGACACTTTCTGTCTTAGAATTAGCTGATTTAGTAAAAGCTTTAGAAGATAAATTTGGTGTCAGTGCTGCCGCTCCTGTTGCCGTGGCTGCTGCTCCAGCTACTGGTGTGGCTGCTGCTCCAGCTGAAGAGAAGACTGAATTTGATGTTATTTTAGCTGCTGCAGGTGCTAATAAAATCGGAGTTATTAAAGCCGTCCGAGCACTGAAACCAGATTTGGGATTAAAAGAAGCTAAAGATTTAGTAGAAGGAGCTCCAAAACCAGTTTTGGAACAAGCCAAAAAAGAAGACGCTGAAAAAGCAAAGAAGTTACTAGAAGAAGCAGGAGCTCAAGTTGAATTAAAATAAGTTCAACTTAAATTAAAACCCTAAAGCCCTCAGCAATGAGGGCTTTTTGTTTAACTCAGTACTTGACATGTTAGCTATCCTTTTGTTATGTTAAGTATATATAATGTAATGTTTGTACTACAAGGAGGTAGATATGAATGATCTTAGTGTATCAAAAGGTAACGAAGTAAATAAATATAAAGTATCCATTGATAACTTACCTGATCTTTTGACAGTTAAGGAGGTTGCTCAATTACTTCGCGTAGCCCCTCTTACAATAAAACGTTGGGGTAAAAGAGGTAAATTACCCCCAATTAGAATCAATGCTCGTGGAGACCGTAGATACAAAAAAGAATCTGTATTGTGGCTTTTAGGTATTACACCAAAAGAATAGCTGATTTTAGGCTTTAGATTCCAAAAGGACTTTGCTTACAAATTTAAGTAGATTTATTTGTCTTTTGCATCGCCACGGCTCCTGCAATAACCTAAACAACCATTCTAAACCTAAATTCTGAACCCATAAAGGAGGACGTTTTAACTTACCAGCAAAAACATCAAAAGCTCCACCTACTCCCATAGCAATCTGTACTGTTGACATACTTTGTAAGTACTTTGATATAAATAGTTCTTGTTTTGGAGCACCTAAAGCTACAAATAACATTTGTATTTTAGAATCATTGATTTCTTGGACAATTTTATTATCCTTTTGACCATATTCGTAATAAGGAAGTGTAATAATATCAATGCTTGGAAATTGCTTAATAAGGTTCTGAGTAGCTTTTTTAGCTACGCCATCAACACCGCCAAGCAATCCAATCCGCATCTGATGTTTATAAGCATAAAGACAAAGTTTGTACATCAAATCAATACCCGCAACTCTATCGATTTCTAATTTTTTATTTTCAATTTTCAATTTTCTTCTAATTGCCCAAACAATACCAATCCCATCAGGAATATTTAGATCAGTATGTTGTAAAACAATCATAAATGCCTTATTGTTTTGAGCCAACATGATGTGTTCTGGATTGGGAGTGGCAATAAAAACTTGGGGTTTGCGTAAAAGTAAATCCTGCACCAAAGACATGATATTGGCTTGATTAACCAGAGAGATAGGTACTCCTAAAAGCGATACTTTATGATGCATATAGATTTCAACTTAATGATTTTTGTGTTATTAAAGTTTTAATTTGGCCTTCAAATCTTAGTATCTCTTGAAATCCAGAATAATATAATTTGGCAGCAGACTTGGTATATAGAGGATTCACCAATACATCAGTACGGTTTTGTTTCTCAGTTCCAAAGTACCAATCGTTAAGAAATTCAATTTTTTCTAATGCAATTTTTAATTTATTTTCCTTAGTAAGTTTTTCTAGCAGTTGAGGTAATTTTTGTCTCGCCAATTTTTGGTTATATATTGGTTCTATATCTGTAATTTGTAAATATGAAAGCATAGAAAAAATACCAAGTGGATTCAAACCCGCTCCTCTATCTGCATCCACCAACAGTCTGCCTACAATATTTTCTGGGTGAATTAACCTAGGAAGATTGTGTTCTCTCACAGCTTGTAAGATTTTGTACGTCCCTTCCCTCCCTAGTTGTTTTTGGAAAGGCTGCAAAATTTGTTTACTCAATTGATATGAAACTTCAGCATGATTTGAATGATTAAACTCTAATCCAATAGTCTCACCAACTCTTCCAATGTCATGCAACCAACAAGCTATTTCCACTAAAAAAGAATTTAGTGAGGTGAGGTTTTCCATTTTAGCCAAAGTTTTACCATTTTTGACTACTCTGCGAATATGGTGAATATCATGTACCCAATCGGTAATGTTAGAGTACTTTAACGTACATTGCGTTTTGATTTGATTAACAATCTGGATTCGATTCAAAGTGTTGCCATCTACTCTCAAATTTTATATAAACTCAATTGAATATAAAATTATAGAAAATAGTATTTTGATTTATTTATTAATAAATTTATTGCAATATTATAACAAAATAATCTTATCTTCGGGAAAGGCTTTTTTTATACATGTCCAAATGTTCAAGCACAATTCCAGTGCCTTTAGCTACACAGTACAAAGCATCTTCTGCAACATAGCAGGGAATACCTGTTTCCTGGGCAAGTAAAACATCAAAATTGGTTAATAAACTAGTCCCTCCAGTCATTACAATCCCTTTATCAATAATATCAGAGGCTAGTTCTGGAGGAACTTCTTCTAATACTTTCTTAACCATCTGAATAATTAAATGTAAAGGATGCTCTAATGCTTCTACAACATCATTACTAGTTATTTGCAAGCGTTTTGGTAGTCCAGTTACTATATCTCTACCTTTAATAGTTATGGTTTTTTCTTTTTTAAGTTTAATAGCAGATCCAATCGTAATTTTAACCTCTTCTGCTGTTGTTTCTCCCATGATCAAACCATAATGTTTGCGTACCCAAGCAATTAAACCATCATCTAATTTACTTCCAGCAACCCTAACCGATTTGTGTACTACAACTCCCCCAAGTGAGATGACTGCTGACTCAGCCGCACCACCACCAATATCCAAAATCATGTTTCCAGATGGTTCTCCTATAGGAACACCTGCTCCGATAGCTGCTGCCAAAGGCTCTGTAATGATATAAACAGAAGATGCTCCTGCTGCAACGGTAGCATCTTCGACTGCTCGCTTTTCTACTTGAGTTGCTCCAGCTGGAATACAAATTAATACTTCTGGCTTAAATAACATTGATCTGCCACAAGTTTTTTGAATGAAATAACGCAAAATGGCTTCAGTAATTGCATAGTCAGCAATCACCCCATCTCTCATTGGTCTTTTGGCTAAAATGTTTCCAGGAGTTCTACCTAGCATTTCTTTGGCTTCAAAGCCCACAGCTACTACTTTTTTGTCATAGACGGAAACCGCAACTACAGTAGGTTCATTTAAGACAATACCTTTCCCAGAAAGATAAACCAAAGAGTTTGCAGTTCCCAAATCTATACCAATACGATTATGTAATTTCATAAATTTATATTTTATATCATATTTTTTGACTAGAAACTAAGACTACAACCTTAAATCGTTCATTCACTTCCTTTTATTTGTTTTAGGCATTATAATCTACCCATATTATATATAATATAAACTCACAAATCTTTCCATGAATTATCGCCTTTTAATTACCCTGATTATTGCTGTTGTTTTATTTACTGGAACCGTTATTGCTATACGTTTTGCCCAAGGTTACCGATATAACTTAAAAAGTCAAACCATGGAAGGTAATGGATTACTAGTAGTAAATTCCATTCCCAAAGGTGCCTCTGTTTATATTGATAACCAGTTACAGACAGCTACCGACGATACTCTACATATGGCTCCAGGTAATTATAATGTCAAAATTGAAAAAGATGGTTATAGTGTCTGGAATAAAGACTTAACTATTGAAAAAGAATTAGTAACCCAGATTAATGCTAGATTATTCCCCAATGTACCAGACCTAGCCGCTTTAACAGTCAGTGGCGCCAGCAATATTACCCCCTCACCTGATGGTCATAGTTTAGTTTTTCAAATAGCTACTGGTTCAGCACAAACAAAATATGGAATATGGATCACAAGCATGAACGAGGGTGTGTTGCGTAGTGGTAGTAATGCAGTCCAAATCATCAAAGATATTCCAAGCTTAGAATTTTCAAAAGCTAAATTGTTTTGGAATCCTAATTCTAGTGAAATTCTGGTCTATTTTTCGGAAACTCAAAGTTATTTAGTTCCAACATCTGGTGAACAGAAGGTTCAAAACTTGATAAATGTATCATTACAGTTACCACTAATTGTGGAAGATTGGCAGAAACAGATGACGCTGCAACAACAAAAGCGTCTAGTTAAACTCCCAATTCAAATGCAACAAATCGCAACCCAATCAGCAACTTTACTTTATTTTTCCCCAAATGAGAAAAAGCTTATCTATGTAGCTACCCAATCCGCTGTTTTGGCTGATAATCTCATTCCTCCTTTACCCGCTATTAATAGCCAGCCACAGCAACGCCAATTAACTCCTGGAACTATTTATCTATATGATAGCGAGGAAGATACAAACTTTGCTATTGCCACAAATTATTTTGATCAAAAAACTATTGATGATATTGCCCGAGATTTTTCTCTACCAGTAGTTTCAGAAGATGAAATTGGAGCTTTACCATCAACAAACCCATCAAATAAAGTTAAAACAACAACTAATGAAACAGGGTTGGCATTACTTAAAAAATTACATTTGCATTATTCTCCTGTATACAGCCCTATGCCATATCAATGGTTTCCAGATTCCTCTCATCTAATTTTGACGGGCAATGATTATATAAGTTTGCTAGAATATGATGGAACTAATGAAGCAATGGTTTATTCTGGTGTTTTTTTGGAAAAGTTTGCTTATCCCTGGCCTAATGGACAAAAACTGATTATTTTAACTTCATTAAATACTAATCCCCATACTTTCGCCAATCTTTATGGTTTGAATTTGGAATAATATTTCTTTTAAGTGCTCCCATCAGGAATCGAACCTGAATTTAAGGTTTAGGAAACCTCCGTTCTATCCATTGAACTATGAGAGCAAGTCAACGATGTCATTGCGAATCCCGATCCGCCAATTCGGCAGACCTAGATGTGGCAATCTTTTCTTCCATATTATATCAAGTACAAGTTAATATATATCAGAACAATTTATAAAGTAAAATCATTAGGATAAAGCCAAAGATATGGTTATAATATATATTTGATTCGTTTGTTATTAAGAATCAAAGCAATAGATTGCCACGTCGTCCCGCCATAGGCGTGACTCCTCGCAATGACATTTGGGGAATAATTCGGGGTATGGTCTAGTGGTATGATACGCGGTTCGGGATCGCGTGACGTCAGTTCGATTCTGACTACCCCGACAAAAAAAGGCGACGTTATACGTCGCCTCTTCTTAACTTCAGTTTTTTTACATTCCTCTTTCTTCTTCGGAATATACCTGTACATAATCATCTTTATCGTATTCAAAAATTTCGGAAGGTTCAAAGACCAAATCCCGTTCTTTTTTGGCATTTTCTACGCTATCAGAGGCATGGATAAGATTGTTAGATTGACTCATAGCAAAATCACCACGTATAGAACCACACTCAGCCTCACGGCCTTTGGTAATTCCTACCAGACGTCGCACTGTGTCTACACAGTCAACTCCCTCCCATAACATAGCTACAATCGGAGAGCTCTCCATAAATTTTTTCAAACTACCAAAAAAAGGCTTTTCTTTATGGTGCGCATACCAATTATCTAATATTTCATCGGTTAAAAACATCATTTTAAGTCCCGATAATTTCAACCCTTTACGTTCAAAGCGAGCAATAATCTGACCGATAAGACCTCTTTGAACTCCATCTGGTTTAACTAAAACAACAGAATATTGCATAGGATTATAAGTAAAAATCTATTTACAGAATAACTCTGATCATATAGTTTTTACTTTTATTATTATAATTATTTGTTTATATTTTTAACTTTTCAATATAACGGTTTTCACCAATTGCTGCCAAATTCGCCTCATTTTCAATAAAAGTATTTTGAGTAAATTTTTGCACATCGTCAGCTGTAACTTGATTGATGCCCGTAATTAAATCTTCTATTGATCGCATTTTGTTTTCAAGTAACAAATCTTGACCATAAAATTCAGCTACCTCCATAGAATCTTCAAATCCTAAAAGTAAATGTCCTTTAAGATATTCTTTAGCCTTTACCAATTCTTTGGCTTTAATTTTTTTTGTTTTTAGTTGTTCAAACTCTACCTGAGTTAATTTAATTACTTCTTCTGTCTTTTCGGGCTTAACACCGGCGCGCATCATAAAATAACCAGTTTCATGATAGACATCAGCCATAGTTCCGACATAGTAGGCCAGTCCCCGTTTTTCCCTTATTTCAGTAAATAAACGAGAGCTCCAACCACTACCTAAAATTACATTAGTAACAGCAGTAACATATCGATCTGCGTTTCCTCGACCAGATGTACGGAAACCATAAACTAAATGACATTGCTCAGTTTTTTTCTTTAGTAAACGTATTGCTGGATTTTTTTGCTTAAAGTTATAAGTATGAAGAGAAAATTCTGTTTTATTCTTAATAATATCAAAATAATTCTTAATTTTAGATTCTAAGTTTTTAATTTTATCAATACCACCAGCTATTACCAAAGTCATCCGGTTAGGCGTATATAAATATTGTAAATATTCTAAAAATTGTGAGCGTTTCATTTGACTTACTGTTTCTTTTTTACCCAAAGTATCCCATCCCAAAGTACTTGCGGGATACAATAGATTGAAGAATTCTCGAATGATTTTATTGTGAGGCTGATCTTCGTACATCCCAATTTCTTCTAAAATCACTCCTCTTTCGATTTCTATTTCTTTTTCTGGCAGTGTTGACTCGAAAACTATTTGCGAGACTATATCTAAAGCTGTATCAATATGGTCAGTGCTCGATTTGACATAAAAAGCTGTATTTTCTTTGTCAGTATAAGCATTCATTTGGCCACCAATATTATCAATAGCCAAAGATATATCCATGCTGGTTTTATATTTTTTTGTCCCCTTAAAAACTATGTGTTCCAAAAAGTGGGAAATGCCATTGTTGTTGACGGTTTCATATCTTGTGCCAGCTTTTACCAATGCCAAAACCGTTACTGATTGTAAGCCAATAATTGGAGCTAAAATAACTTTTAATCCATTACTTAATTCGTACTTTTTAGGCAATCCATTCATGAGGGTGATTATAACTAAAATAGTAGTGCTTAGAAACAGGAAATAAAAACAACGATATCTTTTGTTTTATATCTTTTAATATAAATATTATTGTCCAAACGGAGGTGTTAATGGATCCTGTTTTTGCTCTTGTGGTTGTTGTGCTACTTGATCAACTTGTTGATCAGTTATTTGACCATCGGCGTTAAAATTTTGAGGAATTGGAGGTAAATCATGATCACTTCCTCCTTTGATAAATTTCACTAGCATTATTCCCAGAATTACTAATATAACTAATCCTACCCAAGGTAATATCTTTGCCAATGTTAACAGAATACTTCCTCCACTTTGTTGATCGTTATCAGCTGGTATTACTTCCGCATCTGGAGTTGAAGTCGGTTGATTAGTCCAATCATCAGTATCCCAATCATCATAAATACTAGACCCTGATGATGTGGCTACCGGAGGAACTTCATAAACTGCTGGAGTAGCCGTAGCTACAGCTGGTGCTAAAGTTGGAGCAGTTGTTGCTTTTGGTTTTGTTGTTCCAGTACTTGAACCTGTATAGACACTTTTACCAGCATAAGCACTAGCTCCATCAGAATATCCAGATGAGGCACATACATTAACTGCAGTAACGACAAAATAATACATTACGCCTGGTTTAAGTCCGTTAACATCAAACTGGTCAGTGTCCCCAATATCGGGATTACCATATTTAAAATCCATCCATTTTTCACCGTAAGTAACCGTGTAATGGCTGGTATTTGCAGATTTAGTCCAACTCAAATGTACTTGACCTGCTTTGGATCCAGTGGTAGCTTTTAAGTTAGCTGGTCTTTCTGGATATTCTTTTGTACACCATGGTTCACGACTAGGTTGCGAAGAACTTTGTAAGTTTTGATTGCTTCCACCTCCAGTACCGCTATCAGAACTAGAAATGTTTGATAAAACTAAACCCTGGGAACCGCTACAATTAAGAGTATTTTGGATGCCTACAACTACTTTAGAGATAAAAGTCCCACTGCAAACTATCTCAATATTACTTGTGTCAGTTTTTAGAGGAGTAAAAGAAACCTTAGCAAAAGTCCCTTTACTGTTATATGTTATCTCGGGACTAGCCGGCCACATATAAATCATCCAAACCTTACCATCCTCGCCAGTATCTTTACGAAAAGTAGCTGTGGTATTTGTACTATTAAAAATCGTTCCCGCTTCCACATCATTAAATCTTACTTTACTGGGATCATAACGCAGACCAATCTGAGCTCCATTAACTGCTTGACCTTTGGTATCTAGTTCGATAATTAATTTATTAGATTCGTTTACTTTAAGATCGTGTTCGGAAGTAATTCTAAAAATTGGCTGCTCGGTTCCTGAAGATTCATACACTTCCAGTTGTGAAGTTTTGGAATCATTATTTTGACGAATTCCAAAAACAGAGAGCGTAATTATTACAACTCCAATTAAAAATATCCCACAAAGTGATAAAAATAAAATCAGAGATTGATGGGCTGTAGTAGTATTATGGGTTTTTTTCTTCATATTATTGTCCTTGATTACGTAAACCACTTCTCAGTAAAGCTCTGTCAACGATATCTAAAGCACCATCAAAATTTAGATCAGCTCTTTGTAATTCGGATGCACTTGGCTGAGACTTGATTAAATCTTCTAGAACTTTAAGGTCATCCGTATCTATATCATTATCTATTTTACCAGCAGCATCAGTTATATCTCCTGGTTCCATAGCATAGTCAGTTAGATCAATATTATCAGCCAAATCTTTTCTAATAAAAGTATGAGAAATGTGTTTAATGCCTTTTATACGTATGTCAAATTTCCCAACATAGCCATTAGTGGGGACTGTAATAGGATCACTGGTAAATAATACCCAATCTTTTCCAGCAGGTTTTCCACCAGATGTAAATTTAACTGGTTTATCATTCACTAAAACTACTTTTTCTGCTGTTACTAAATCAGGAGAGGTTCTAATAGCTACCAAACTATTAAAGTTAACATTTGTTGTTTCAACTCCTTTGAATAATACCTGTAATTTTACTGTGCGATTATTCCCGCTATTAACAACCGTAGCTGTCGGACTTACTGCTGAAGTAGCAGTTGGATTTGTAGTTGCAGTAGCTACTGTTGTGGCTGATGGTGCAGAAAACTGGATTATGATATCTGGAGATTGAGCCAAATCCAAACCATTAGCGCTTGATCCAGTAAAAAGTACACTACTACTATTATCAGTATTTAAAGATATTTGAGAAGTTGGATAGTCCTTAAGTGCTTTTAATTTCAAAATAAATATTCTTTTTGAGGTATTAGCTGATATATTAATGTGATTTCCTTCCGGTTGATAATGAAGAAGCATTGCATTTCCAGCTTCTGGACTTAGTAAAACTGAGGGTATATCAGATAGTTGTGGTTCGGCTGCTACATAAGAAAAGTCCTCTTTATCCCACGTGATGTTAGCCATTATGCTTTGTACATCTTCACCAGTAGTGGTTACGTCTACGGCAATTCCGACTTCCTCATTTTTTTTAACCACAGTTTTATTGACATCTAACTTCCCCAATTTTATCGTCGCTTTTTCTGTTCCTACAACAACATAGGTTTCTGGTATTTGTTGAGTCACTGGATAGCTACCTCTAATCACTATGAGCATTACTGCAGAGGAAGCAAAACTAACTATAAATAGCCATAAGACAAACAGAATGGGTTTTTTATATAAAATACTCATATAATTTCTCCTATGCTCCAATGTACCAATTTATAAGAATGGTGTGCAACATGGTAATTCCATATTGACTCCAATGTTGTAGCAAATAAATTAAATCTAAATTATTCACTTTACCATCTGGAGTCCCTGGTATAGTACCGCTTATATCACCCTTAAAGAAACATTTTGATAAAGTTGTATTCCAATTACAAGCTGGTTGATCATTACAGACAGCTTGTGAGCTGATTTGATTACAATTATTACTAGCACATGCTGCTGTATTGCTGGTTCCAGCCGGCCAACAGGTATTATTACAAGCATAATAACCACAGCCAGGAGTAGCTTCACAAGTCACTTTATTACTATCTCCCACTTTACAAGCATCTCTTGTTGTAGAAATAACTGCACAAGCAGTTTCGTTAGTAGTACCGGTAGGCCAGCAAGTATCATTACAGACATACATCCCGCATCCAGAAATGGCTTTACATTTATTGGCATCTAGATCTACCACTTTACAAGTTTCACGAGTTTGGGTAGTACTCACATTGATACACTTACCTCTTTCATCTGGATTTGTACTTTCTTGACAAGTAAGACCACTGCAGCATGTTCCAAGTGAAGTCCCAGCTAAACCAGTACCACATATGCCCCCCAAACTGGAACAGGCTGTACCACCACAATCTCTGGGACAACTGCCTTCTGTTTCACCTTCTTCGCAACTGCTGTTGCCACAAACAGGGAAACATCTTTTCATACCATCAAAAGTCAAGGACTGACAGGTTGTATTCCCACAACAGGTACCTAAATTATTGGAATCTACTCCGCAGACTTCTCTTAAATTGATACATACAGATGAATGTTCACTCCTATTTACACAGGCATTATTTAACCATCTACAGCTAACTACTGTATCCAAAGTTTCACATTGAGTCTGGGTTTCATAACTTGAGCAGTTAATATCTTCATCAGTACAGTCAGACGGACAATTAGTGGCTGTTTCTCCAGCTTCACAACGTCCATTTACTGCGCATTTACTAACAACTGGTATACATCCACTAACATTCCAGCATCTCCCAGTAGTACATTGACAATAATATGAGTCAAGATTTAAATAATTAAAAACTCCTGCACAAACACTAGAGGCCAATATTTTTATGTCATTGAATTTAGTTGGAACTCCACCCTGCTCCCTGCATGTTGAAGCTCCGTTAATATTTGTAATCGGGACACAAGTACTAACATCCCATATACAATGAGCTTGAGCATTACAGTTTGTCTGATTAGTGAAAGTTTCACACCCAACTTGACTAGCAGCCCATAAAGATAGATCATTAGCTCTAGCCAATTGATTGGCGCCTGAATCAGCTAAAGCTACAGTATTGTTTGGACTGACTGCTTCGATAAGAGTTTGAATAGTGGTTAAACGTTTAAATTTTAGCGTAGCTAATTTGGTTGGAACATTGTTAGCAGCTAATGTAATTCCCTGATCCATGTTTTCTACTAAGACTGAAAAGTTTAAGGTAATATATTCTGGTCTTGGAGATGGTACAACAACTAATAAAGTTTTATCAGGGGCAAGCTTTAGGTTTGTTCCAGCAACTACGTCTTGTAATTCTACATCACTGGTTTTGTATTTATAGCTAAAATCCGCTCCATAAAGTTGTTTGGCTGTAGCTGATTTTGCCATAACATTAATTGTGTGTACACCATCTGTCACATCATAATTCTGTAAATAAATTTCAACTGCCCCAGAACCTTCTTGGACAAACTGTTCTGACTGTTGATTCTGGCCAGGAACAGATATTAATTGGGAAAGCATCCACGAACCAACTATACCTGCAAATAAGGAAATGCTTGCAATAATAAATCCGTAATGCTTTATAGAAAATGATTGCTTCATATTAATCTAACTTAACTTATTTATTAAAATCTGCTACTACTTTTTTAAGCATTGAGTAATCCAAAACATTAATCTTTCCATCATTATTTAGATCTTTATTAGATGGTACGCTAGTAGCTGTTTTATATGACCAATATTTGTTGACATAATCAGTCAAATCAGCCTGAGTCAAATGTCCATCATTCGTTTGATCAAAAGAGTGAACTCCTTTGAAAATATATGTTAAATTATTGCTTGAAATTTGAGTTGTAGTACTAGGAGTGGCTAAATAGAATTTAAGATTTTGTATAGGAAAAACAGCATTACTCTTATTAAAGTAACTGACAATTTCGGGTTTGAAGTTAAATCTAATAGCACTACTAGCCCAAGCTGGATTAACTGCTAGAGAAATATTTACTTTGCCATCGGTCGTATTACAACCTGTGGGCTTAATGACTGCGTCTGCATAATACGCACATAATTTAGTCTTAAATGAAGTATTATCAATAGCTAATTCACCTGCACCTGAAGCACATAAATTAGTTATAGAAATACTATAGTTCTCATTAAGGTAACCTGATGTAGCTGGAGTAATCGAGCTTAAACTGGGAGTAGTTTGATTATTAGTTAAGTTAATGTGACAATTGTAATTATAATTATCTCCAACAGAAGGCTTGTCTTTAAGATCGATAGCAGATGCTGCAATTGTAGTACCATCTTTTTGAAGTTTTTGCCAACAAGCCGAAGGCAAGATGCCCTCATATGTAATTTCACTAGACCCTATAGGCATTATGCCATCAAAGAATTGTTCATCACCTATTCTAATCCAATTAGTTTGACTACATTCGCCATTAGCACAAGCGTGACAAGTAAACTCAGCACTCTTTAGACCTGCTTGGGCAGTTACTGTAGCAGCTAACTTAAAAACCTGGCTAGGAGCTGACCAAACGGTAGTATTGTTATTTTGAGCATCTTTGAC
>CAYXFC010000012.1:0-13723 GCA_964464155.1 uncultured Pseudomonadales bacterium | reverse complement strand
CTGTCTCATGTTTTGATTTTAACAGAGGTATTACTAGAACTAAATAACTAGAATTAATTGTGATTAGAAGAAACTTTAATTAAATGAAGTGATATTTATAATAATAAATTATTGTAAAATCTCTTGTTTGATTTTTTTATTATTTTTTTCTGCATAATAATGATCCAAGTTTATTTTTTGTGGAGGTTCTCCTTCATGTGGGCAATCTAGACAGTATTCTTGGCCAAAGTCATCGGTAGCGATAGTTTTTTCTTGCAGTTCCAGATTTTCAGTTACACCTGGTAAGAACTGCCTACCTGTTGTTAGATCTATCCAGACTTCTTTTTTCTCAATTTTGCCATGTAGCTGGTTTTTCTCAGTTCCTTTAATATAATACTCAAATCTTCCCTCGCAGGTTTGATTCGGATCATCTGATTGTTTATAACCACAAACATTGGTACCAATTACATCATCTGGTTTTGCCTGGAAAACATCTTCTCTTTCTTTTAATAGATATTCCATAATACTGTGCCAAATTGGAGCTGCTCCAGTTACTCCAGAAACAAAAAGAGGTTTGACTTCGTTACTATTATTTCCAGTCCATACTGCGGTTAAATACTCTGGTGTATAACCAATAGTCCAATTATCTCGCCAATCATCAGTAGTTCCGGTTTTAACTGACACTGTTTTACCAGGAATATAAAGAGGAGAATATGGTCCAAAGGCTGGTATACGGGCTTGATTGTCTGCTAAGATATTAGAAATAATAAATGTAACATCAGGATTAAGTACTCTTGGACCTGTAGGTGGATTGAGTTGATAATTATGTTCTTCCAGAATTTCACCTTCGTAAGTTTTAACTCTTAAAATAGGATCTAAATTAATCCTAATACCACTATTGGCAAAAACACCAAAAGCAACAGCCATATCCACCATTTTGATCTCACCTCCACCTAAGGTTAATGATAAACCATATTGTTGAGGATTATTAAAAGTGGAAATGCCCATTGCTGAAGCAGTGGCAATAAAATCATTCAAACCATTTAGAGCTAACATTTTAACAGCTGGAATATTGTATGAATTTGCCAAAGCTTGTCTCATTTGAACGACACCATGAAAAGACCCATCATAATTTTTAGGGCAATATGCACCTGGTTGTCCAGAAACAGAAAAACAAGTAGGAATATCTAAAAACATAGTTGAAGCAGGATATCCCTTAGTAAGTCCCAAAGCATAATTAATAGGCTTTATAGATGATCCTGGTTGGCGCAAACTGGTAGTTAAATTAACATTACCGTCAATTTCACTATCAAAATAATTTCGCGATCCTACCATAGCTAGAATTTCTCCCGTGGCTGGCTTAGTAACTAAAGCTGCCCCATTAGTTACTCTAGAAGTAGCTAGTTTGGCAATTTGAGCTGAAACTGATGCTTGTGCATAGTCTTGAATATTTAGATCCAGAGTAGTAGTTACTCTCAAACCTCCCTGTTCCACTTTTTTAGTTCCATACTTATCAATTAACCAGTCTTTAACATACATCACAAAGTGGGGGGCTTTGATATTAGTCTGCTGAGGAGCGTATTGTAATGCTGCTTCATACGCTTGATCTGATTCTTCTTTAGTAATGTATTTACCATCTACCATTTGATCCAAAACCTGTCTTTGCCTTTGTTTGGCAAGCTGTGGGGTTGACCCAAAAGGTGAATAGCTACTTGGAGCTTGGGGTAAACCTGCAAGCAAGCTAGCTTCTGCTAAATTAAGTTGAGAAGCACTTTTAGCAAAATACAGCCGGGAAGCCTGTTCAATCCCATAGGCTGTGCCACCGTAAGGGATATAATTAAAATACATTTCCAGAATCTGGTCTTTGGAATATATTACTTCTGCCAGAAATGCTAATAAAATCTCTTTTATTTTGCGTTGGATAGTTTGTTCTGGAGTTAAAAGGGCAGTTTTGACCAATTGTTGAGTAATAGTAGATCCACCTTGGGTATCTTTTTGGAAAACTGTTTTATAAGCTGCTCTTAAAATTCCAGTTACTGCCAAGCCTTTGTGACTATAAAAATCCTTGTCTTCGATAGCAATAGTAGCATTTATTACATCTTTTGGAATTTGATCCAATTTAATTGGAGTCCTATTTTCATCAGCATAAATTTCATAAAGTAAAGTGCCATGACGGTCATAAATTTCGGTAGATACCGGATATGTATTACCGGATAAATTACGTGGGGATGGTAAATCTTTTAGAATATAAATATAAAAAGGAATAGCAGAAATTACTACTATTAATAAAGCGAAAGATAATAAATATTTCTTTAATTTAGATTTTTTCTTACCTTTCTTTATTAAAGGCTTATTATCTTTAATTTGACTAGTTTTATCCTTAATACCTTGCCAAATAATTGAATAAAATCTTTTAGGGATTCTTAATAGTTTCCTTTGCTTGCGTCTAATTCTTTTTACAAATCGTTGACGCCAAATAGCAGGTATGTCTATTGGAGAAAAATAACCTTGTTTTGCCATGGGATTATTATAACCCGAAGTACTAAATTAAACGATAATAATTAGTGGACTAATATTTTTATTGTGCAAAATCCTGATCAGTAGTATCTGTAAAATCGCTTACAGTATTTAGTTCTGACATTTGTTTATCGATGTCTTTGGTCAAATCATCAATAGCAGTTTTAGCATCACTGGCATTATTAATAGGTGAAGATTCAATAGTAGCCTCGCTAGATTTATCACTATTTTCTGTAACCAATTCTTGATTAAAATTACTGTTTTGTGATGTTGAGGTGATACTGCATCCTGTTAGAAATACTAAGGCTATTATTAAAATAATTATTTTTTTCATATTACTCCTTTGTGTTATCATTTGTAGATTGCTCGCTAATTTGGGTATAACAAACCTGTCTTAAAGATTGTAGATGAACTCTAAAGGTTGATTGAATAAAATTTTTAATTTCGGTTGTATTTTCTTTCATAACTTTGAGTTGGTTTCTTATCTCTTGTTGGGCTTGACCAATATTGGGATTATCACCACAGGCAACCTGAGAATTTTGGTCTAAAGTAGCCAGTAAAGTTTCATAAGCTTTTTCAAAAGTGCTTACTCTAAACTGCAATGTAGTAATATCTTGCAAAACCGCATCCATTTCTTCACCGTTGCAACCGGCTTCCTGTAAAGCTGTAATTTTTGCTTGAGTATTTTGTACAATATTTTGATAAGTTTTTTGATATCGTTCTCTAATTTGTTGATGTAATTGAATCCTGTTTTGCACATTTTGATTGACTCTCTCACAACGGTTTTGAGTAATCTCTGATTTTCTCGCTTGAATTTTATCTTTTACTTCTTGACTATTTTGCAATTTAATTTGTGCTTGTGCTGAAGGAGAGGAAATTTCTACTGTTTGTCTAATATTTGTCCGAACAGTATTGGCATTTGATAAAGCATATGCTTTATCAGAGACACTATAGGTAAAAACTATAGTTAATAATAAGGTGGAATAAAAAAAGATGTTTTTCATATGTTTCTAGTATAGTACTATTAAATAAAGTAAGTCAATTTTTATGTTTTCTTTAGCACAGCTTTATACTAAACCATGGTTTAACAAACTTCCCTTTATTCAAAAAGAGCTAGTCTCTCAAAGTTATTATTTTCTGGAAGATAAAAACTTCGATCAAAGTACTTTTTACGATTATTCGTTTATAGTTATGCCGGCAGCCAAAGCTTATGAAGGCTTTCTAAAAGACTTATTTTATAAACAGAAACTAATTACGCAAGAAAGATATAAAGGTAATCATTTTAGAGTTGGTAAAGCTCTAAACCCTGAACTTGCGCATCAACACCCTGATGGCTTCGAACGTCTTTTTGATGATATGTGTAGGATTTATTCTCCGGAAATAGCTGATTTATTATGGGAAGCTTGGAAACAAAGCCGGAATCAAATTTTTCATTATTTTGAAAATGGACAGCAGACAATAAATCTTTATGAAGCCAAACGACGTCTTAATTTAATTTGTCAGGCTATAGAAAAAGTGAGTGAATTCAAAAAATAACTTCATTTTTAGATATAATACATTTCATGCATAAAAATATTAAACTATTCTACTGGTCAAGTTTTCTAGTCGATTTTAACTTTCTGGGACCAGTCGCTATTCTTTACTACAGTCATGTTAGTGGCTCTTTTGCATTGGGAATGAGTATATTTTCAATTGTAATGCTAGCCCAAGCCATATTAGAATTACCTACCGGAATATATTCTGACAAAATCGGTCGGATTAAAACTATACGTTTGGAAGCAATCATTAGATGTTTAGCCTTTTTCTTTTATCTTATTGCCCCTAGTTATCTTTATTTAGTAATTGGGGCAATTTTAGAAGGGACTGCCAGAGCTTTCGGGAGTGGTAATAATGAGGCCTTGCTGTATGACAGCTTAGCGGACACCAACTCCAAAAATGAATATGAACATTTTCTGGGAAGAACTAGTTCAATGGAACAGTTTGCGGCAGCTGCAGTTGCTATTGTTGGTTCTGTCATAGCTCATTTTAGTTGGACTTGGGTTTTATTTTTATCATTTATACCTCAACTTATCAGAGTAATTATCGGATTTAAATTTACGCAACCGAAAACCTATATTCCAAGTGAAGTAAATATTTATGCCCATACCAAAGAAGCCATAATTATATTTTTCCAAAATCCCAAACTGCGCAATATCAGTATTGCCTCTATGTTAGGATTTGCTTTTAGCGAATCTGGTTATCAATTTCGGGCAGCTTTTGTGACTACTCTCTGGCCAGTATGGGCGATTGGAATTTCCCGTATGCTTTCAAGTATTGGTGCGGCGGTTAGTTTCTGGTGGAGCGGAAAAATACTAAGGAAAATTGAAAGTCTAAAATTACTAATTTTGGAAAAATTCTTTTCTAGCACAATTAATTTTATATCCTATTTAATTCCCACAGTATTTTCACCAGTATTATTAACAAGCACATCTTTATTTTATGGAGTAACTACTGTAGCTAAAAGTAGTTTGATGCAAAAAGAATTTTCAGATAAACAAAGAGCAACTATGGGATCATTAAATTCTTTAGGTGGTTCCTTAGTCTTTGCTGGATACTCGTTTATGCTTGGGTTATTTGCTGACAAAATTGGTCCGGCTAAGGCTTTGGTTATTACCCAAGTTTTATCTTTATTACTAGTTTATTTTTACTGGAAAGCATTTGTTCATCAAAAACACCTGTCTGTAGTAAAAAATTAGAGTATAATTCGGATAATTAACAAATAAAAATATTTAATTAAATATGGAACAAACTTTCCCTCACTATCAAAACGTTACAATTTCAGGACTTCCAGGAGCAGGTTCGTCTACTTTGGGAAAAGCCTTAGCTAAAGAGTTGAGATGGGATTATTTTTGTGGTGGTGATTTTATGCGTTCATACGCTATCGAGAAGGGCTTGTTTGATAAGCAAGCTAAAGTTCATCATAGCGCTGCGGTTTATGAAGACGATTTTGATAAACAGGTTGATTATCAGGCAAGAAAATGGGCACAAACCAAACAATTTCAAATTTTGGAAGCTTGGCTGTCTGGTTTTATGACTATGCATGTACCAAACACTTTAAGAGTATTAGTATATTGTAGCGATGATGCAGTAAGGATCGACCGTATTGTCAATCGTGATGGAATATCAGTTGATGAAGCAAAAGACCATATTTTCAGAAGGGAACAGGATAATCTGAATAAGTGGCAAAAATTATATGCTCAGCAGTGGCAGGAATGGGTAGTAGATAAAGGTATTTTTAAGGTAAGCGAGCCAATATATTTTTGGAAGCCACAACTGTATGATTTGGCAATCGATACATATACAACCAACAAAGAAGAAACATTACAACTGGTTTTAAGTAAGTTAAAAAAATAATATGGTATCTCCCAAAATATTATTAGCGGTTTCATCAATTGTAGTAGCATTTTTATTAGTGGTTTATACTGCTGTTAAATTATCACAACCTATTCCTCAATCTTCTGATAATAATAACAGAGTAGCTTTCACTCATAATTTGCAGCAAATTTATGAAGCCTCACAATCATCTTTATTAAGTATTACCCATAATCCATATTTGTTACCATATCCTGGAATCTTACCTAATCATCCGCTTTATTGGTCAAAAATGATACGAGACAGAATTCAGCTGATGACTACCACCGATCCAACTCAAAAAATGCAACTATTACTTTTAT
This sequence comes from uncultured Pseudomonadales bacterium, assembly GCA_964464155.1. Taxonomy (GTDB): domain Bacteria; phylum Patescibacteriota; class Microgenomatia; order UBA1400; family UBA1449; genus CAYLQQ01. Next base: position 7,514 of record CAYXFC010000012.1, on the reverse strand, counting down.
TTGCTGATAAACGTTTAGCAGCTGGTCAGCTATTAATTGCTACAGGAGATAATAGTTTGGGTATATCTACAATTACAAAAGCTGAAAAATATTTGCTGCAAACTTATGAAATTTACCGACAATATGATGACCCAGAAAAAGATAGATACCGTCAAAATCTAGGCGATGCTTTTAGTCGCCATTTAATATATATAGATATTGCTAAAAAACAGGTTGAATCTGATATTGATCTAAAAAGCATGAATCAGTTAGAAGATGCAATTAAGGCCATATATGATGCTCAATTCAAAAAACTTTATCAAGAATTAGCGCCACAACCAAAATTACAAGAATCTTCTCCTTCAGCTCTTAGTCAGTAATTATCTTTGATAAAACATCATTTTTTCTTTCAATAGACGATTGATATAAAAAGATATATTGCTAACTAACTTTTAGTGTATTAAAGTTTATATAGACACTATACATAGCGTTTATATAAAATCATGTTTTGTCCATATTGTAGTTTCGCTAAATCAGCAGTTTTAGAGTCCCGCGATAGTGAAGATGGCGAGGTAACCCGCCGCCGCCGAGAATGTCAACGCTGTGGTAAACGTTTTACCACTTATGAACGGATAGAAGTTATTGATCTAAAAGTTGTTAAAAAAGACGGCAGTAAAGAAAGCTTTGATTTAGCCAAATTAAAAGGTGGTATTACGGTTGCTTGTGAAAAAAGAAACATATCGGCAGAAGAGATCGGCAAAATTGTTGAGGATATCGAAATGCGATTACTAAATCGTAAATCAGTGGAAGTTTCCTCTTCTGATATTGGAAGAATGGTTTTAACCAGGCTTAAAAAATTAGATTCGGTTGCCTATCTGAGATTTGCATCAGTCTTTTTGGAATTTAAGTGTGTGGACGAATTTAAACAGCAAATACAAGAAATTCAATAAAGTATTAAGTATATGAAAAAACTAGTTAATTTACCATCAAACGCTTTGGATATTTTCATCCGTCGCTATAGTTTGCGCAAAGAATCTGGTGAGTCGGTAGAAACAGCTGATGAAATTTTTGCTCGTGTTGCTAGAGTAGTAGCTGAGACTGAAAATCGTTATCGAAATGGACACGATCCGGATCAAATTCGGCAAACTTTTTTTGACTATCTTTGTGATTTACGTTTTATTCCCAACGGCCGTACTATTGCTAATGCTGGAACTGGATCAGGACAACTAGCGAATTGTTTTGTTTTGCCTATCGAAGACGATTTGGGCAAAATGCCTAATAGTATTTTTGCCACCCTACGCAATGCGGTTTTAATTTTGCAATCTGGAGGTGGAGTTGGTTTTTCTTTTGGCAATTTGCGTCAAAAAGGTGGCTTTATATCTACTTCCAAAGGTAAAGCGACTGGAGCGGTTTCTTTTCTAAAAATTTATGACACCGCTTTTTGGGTGATTGGTCAGGGTGGAGGACGCAGGTCAGCTTGTATGGCAGTTTTGCCAGTTAACCATCCTGACATTTTTGATTTTATAAGATGTAAGAAAACTGAAGGTGAGATTGAACATTTTAATATTTCTGTTGGCATTACTGATGAGTTTATGCAAGCAGTACAGCAAGATAAACTGTTTGATTTAATAGATCCGCACACCAAAGAAGTGGTTAAAAAAATCAAAGCACGTAAAATTTTTAACGAAATTGCTAATTTTGCCCACCGTAACGGTGAACCTGGGGTCTTATTTCTAGATGCTGCCAATAGAGATAATCCAGTTCCGCAACAATATACTCTCGAAGCTACCAATCCCTGTGGAGAGCAATGGTTAGGACCTGGAGAGAATTGTTGTATGGCTAGTGTAAATTTACGCGAACACGTTAAAACAATAAATAAGAAAACTAAGAGACTGTTTGATAAAGAAATTGATTGGGAGAAGTTGAGGGAAACGGTAGAAATAAGTACTAGATTCTTAGATGATGTTGTAGATGCCAATAAATATGTACCGGCGGTTCCTTTGTTGGAAGAAGCAGCTCATAAAAACCGACGTATTGGACTTTCAATTATGGGATTGGCGGACATGTTTTATCTAATCGGTATTCGGTATGGTTCTAAGCAAAGTGAAGATGTTGCAGGACAACTGATGGAGTTTATTCGTTTTCATACTCTTAAAACCAGTGTCGCGCTCGCCCGCCAAAGAGGAGCTTTTCCTGGTATTAATCAAAGTGTTTATACTAAGGATGGGACAGGTTTGTTTTTGAGTAAACATTTAGTTAAACCGGAGGTAAATTTGCATCGACCTAATTTGGATTGGATTGATTTGAAAAAAGAGATCAAAAAATATGGTTTGCGTAACGCTGCTCAAAACACCATTGCTCCTACCGGAGCTATTGCTACCATTTCAGGATTGGAAGGATATGGCTGTGAGCCAGTGTTCTCACTAAGCTATAAAATGAAAACCCACGAAGGAGCTGATTTTGATAATGGTCAGGATTTTAAGACCCTATATTACGAAAGTATCCTTTTTGCTCAAACTTTAAAAAAAGCTGGTTTATCTCAAAAACATAGAGATGCTATTTTTGATCAATTACGCAAGGAAGGATCATGCCAAAGTATTAATTTAATACCCAAAGAGATTAAAGAAGTTTTTGTAGTCTCTTCAGATTTAACAGCCAAACAACACGTGAGAATGCAAGCAGCACTGCAAAGATTTGTGGATAATTCCATTTCTAAAACGATTAATTTTCCTAGTACTGCTTCTGTTGAAGAAGTTAAAGATGCTTATATGTTGGCTTGGAAGTTGGGTTGTAAAGGAATTACGGTCTATGTTACTGGATCAAGAGAAGAAGTGGTTTTAGAAACAGGTAATAAAAATGAGCCATATGCTACAGAGGAAATATCAAATATCAAATATCAAATATCAAATATCAACAAATCCCCCATCAATCTTAAAAAATGCCCAGAGTGTAAAACAGATTTAGTTAAAAGTGAGGGTTGTGTGACTTGTCCTAAGTGTGGATGGAGTAAATGTGATGTGTAAATATTAGTCATATAGAAGTCTTGAGATGTTTAAGTGAAATATAAATTACATTGATTATGTATTCTAAAAATGATACGTGGCTAGTTGTTGGTAAAATTATCAAGATAATTAAAGATCATAAATTATTACTTTTAAGTATTGCTTATTTGAGTACCAGGCTCTTTAATTTAACGCTTTTGCCGATATTTAATGATGAGGCTATTTATCTAGATTGGGGTTATAGAGAAATTAGCACTGGAGATTTATTTTTATCTCTTTTTGATGGTAAACAACCTTTACTAATGTGGTTTTTTGGTCTTACTCAGTTAATTATAAAAGATCCCTTATGGGCAGGTAGACTTGTATCGGTTTTTTTCGGTTTATTGACTTTAATAGGTCTATGGTTACTGACAGTTAAATTATTTAATAAAAAAATTGCTCTACTTACTGGAATTTTTTATATAACTTGTCCTCTAATGCTTTTCTATGACCGTCAGGCTTTAATCGAAAGCATTCAGGCAGCAATAGGAGTATGGAGTTTGTATTGGCTAGTACGATTTTACCAAACCAAACATAACCTTTTTGCTTTGTATTTAGGTATAACTTTGGGTTTGGGATTTTTTATCAAATCTACATCTTTAATTTTTGCACTGAGCATATGTTTTTTAGCAGTAATTTTATCTAGGAAACAAAAATCGATAGATAGACGAAAATGGTTTGTTGGGATAGCTATGTCTGGATTAGTCGCTATTGGAATATTGTTACCACTTTTAGTACAAAAAGAGTTTTGGATGAGTTGGGCAATGAATAATCGTTATACATTAGATTTATCTCAAATAATAAGTTTGCCTTTTGCTATTTGGAGACATAATTTGACAGGATTGGTAGAAATTAGTTTTTGGCAGTTGACTCCATGGTTGACAATTTTGGGTTTTGTTGGTGCGGCATTTTTGATTTATCAAAAGAAAGACAAGCAGAGTTTTTTAGGAGTTTGGATTTTATTTAATCTGTTAATATTACTTATTATCAACCGAAATATGTCTGCCCGTTATGTGATGCCCTTTTTACCGATGTTGACTATAACCAGTGCTTGGGTGCTGGAGCTAATCTATAAGTCCAAGCCAGTTATAGGGGTAGTAATTATTAGTATAGGATTGATAGCCAATATTTTTTTAAGTTGGAGACTGATTTTTCAGCCTTTGTATTTTCTAAAAAATTTGCAGCAAGTCACAACTTATTCACAATATGAAAGTTATGTTAGCAATTGGACATCTGGTTTTGCAGTTTTACCAGCTTTGGATTATATTCAAGAAATTACTAATGGAAATAAAGCGTTTGTTGGCGTCCGTTTAGATTCGGGCAATCCAGAAAGTGCAATTTTTGTCTACTTAAACCGTAACCATAAATTATTACCTGTTTATTTTGATGACCAGTTATTTCAAAGCGTACAGAAAGGGATTGATTGTATTGCCAGCGACATACCTTTTTACTATATTAGCCGAGACAGGCAAATGGCAGGTATGGATAGGTTTTTACAAGAGATTAAACGTTTTGCTAAACCAGAAGATTTAAGTTCAATAGGAATATATCAGCTCAAGCCTAACTGTGAAGGTAATACGTTTTATATCGAAAGTTGAAGTAATTTGTCGGAACAAAGAAATTGGTAGAAAACTATTTTCTTGATAATTTTTTTTAAAAAGTGATATAAAAATCAATTTAACTTAGACTAGAATTAAAAGAGCAAAAAAATTTGAATAAAATATGTATAAGCAAACGACTCATCAAAAAAATCAGATTAATATTATTAATCAAATCGAAAAACAGATTAAAGATAATTTGTTAGGTTTTAGCACCGTTGCTCCAATCGAAGATTATGAAAACGATACACGGCTGTGTTTAACGAGTGTGCATTTACCGAATTCAACATTGATAAAGCAAATAAGTAATCAAATCATTACTCCTCTAAAAAAAATTGAACCTCACTTCTATTGGTATAAACCTACATCCCAACATCTAACAATTAAAAATATAAAAGTAATTAATGATCCTCCTCATTTTTCTGAAACTGACATTGATAAAGTAGAAACAGTTTTTTCAAGAGTAGTTCTTAAATATAAATCATTTCAGATATATTTTTATCGATTACTTTTATTTCCAAATAATTTAGCTTTGATAGGGACTACTGATCCAACTTTGGATGCAATAATTTCAGATTTAAACCATGAGTTGAAAGTTATTGATATTCCAGATGATAAGGTATATATAAATAGAAGCTATTTTTTCAGCAATATGACATTATGTCGTTTTAATTCAAAAATATCTCAAAAATTTAGAGATAAAGTTAAGATAATTTCAGATTCTATTCGATGGCAACCATATACTATTGATTCTATAACTCTATTATCCTGTAATGCAGTACTTGAGAAAAAACGTATTATTAATACTTGGAACTTAAAATTATTATGAAAATCCAAGAACCCAAACTCACCAAAACCGCCAGCAAAATAGCCGAGAAAAGGTATTTAATGACCGACATGAAAGGCAAAGTAACAGAAACTCCCGGGGAAATGTTGTGGAGGGTAGCCAAACACATGGCCAAAGCTGAAATCAATTGGGGCGAGAATGGAATTGTGGAAGAAACCGCGAGGCAGTTTTTCCAGCGGATGGTGAATTTCAAATTCATGCCTGGGGGAAAAGCATTGTTTGAAGCCGGAAATCCTGGGGGGACAGGTCAGTTATCCTCCTGCTTTGTTTTACCTGTTGAGGATAATATTCACTCTATTTTTAAAACTTTGGGGGATGCGGCTGTGGTACACAAAAATAATGGGGGCACAGGCTTTAATTTTTCTAAAATTCGCCGCAGTGGTGATAAAGTTAAAAATGTTCCCAACGCTGCCTCTGGACCAGTTGATTTTTTGTTGGCCTACTCCGCTGCTTTGTCCAAAATTTTACAAGGCTCCAAAAGACAAGGAGCTAATATCGGGATCCTTAACTGTGATCATCCAGATATTTTAGACTTTATCAAACTAAAAGATCAAGACGGTACGGTTAAAAATTTTAATATTTCAGTTGGGGTGACCAATGAATTTATGCAAGCGGTTGAAGAAGATAAAGATTGGGAACTTATCAATCCGCGCAATGGGGAAGTAGTTAAGAAAATCAAAGCCAAAGATTTATTTGAAGAAATAGCAAATCATGCATGGGCAACTGGTGATCCTGGACTGGCATTTCTCGACCGTATGGAAGAAGATAATCCCACTCCAATACTGGGTAAAATCGAAGCGACCAATCCCTGTGGAGAAATTCCACTTTTACCTTATGAATCATGTAATCTTTGTTCTTTAATTTTGAGTAATCATCTAAAAAAAGTAAAAAATAGTGAGGAATATGAGGTAGATTGGGATGATTTAGAAAAATCTATCAAGTTAGCAGTTCGGCTTTTAGATGACATGATTGAGGTTAATACCTACGCTTTACCAGAGATTGAGCAAATGGTGAAATATGGTAACCGTCGAATAGGACTAGGAGTTATGGGTTTTGCTCATATGCTTTTTAAACTGGGTATTCCTTATGATAGTGAAGAGGCTGTTGGACTTTCGCAGCGACTGTCGAAATTTATCAGACGTAAAGCCGAAGAAGCGTCACTTGAACTAGGAAAAGAAAGAGGCGTATTTCCAAATTGGGATAGGTCAATATATGGAGGATCTTCCGAGCGTTACCGCAATTGTGCTCTTTGTATGATTGCACCAACTGGAACTATTTCGATGCTGGCTGATTGTTCATCAGGGATCGAACCGGTGTTTTCTTTGGTAACTGTTCGTAAAACTTTTTTTGAAGGAGATAAAGCGAATAAACCAACAGAAGAGCTGGTGATGATCGACTCGGTTTTTGATGAGAATTTAAAATCAAAAATTAATAATGAAAAATTACGCAAAGAGATAATTGAGCAAATTGCCCAAGGTACTTCAATTGGTGAAATTGATAAAATTGATAAAAAACAAAAAAAGGTTTTTGTAACCAGCCAAGAGATTACTCCCAAATGGCATATCAAAATTCAAGCCGCCTGGCAAAAACATTTTGATAATTCGGTTTCCAAAACCATTAACTTCCCCCATTCAGCTACAGTCGATGACGTCAAAAAAGCCTATATGATGGCTTGGAGATTAGGTTGTAAGGGGATTACGATTTATCGTGATGGAAGTAAACAAGATCAAGTTTTAAGCACAGGTATGATACAAAAAAACATGACTTATGCTGTTAAAACAAAAAACAAAAATACTCAACAAGTACAAATTAGTAATGATCGAATAAAAGTTAAAACTGAAACAGATAAATCATATAATTCATTATCTTATAAAATGGACATAGGACAATTACAACCAAATACCAATTCCTGTCCTGAGTGCGGTTCTCCAATTCATAAAAATGGCGGAGTAACAGTCTGTCATGAATGTGGATGGAGTGAGGGGAAAATATAGTTTTATTGTCATTGAGAGAAAATTGTCATTCTGGCGACTGAATGGAGTCCAGAGT
>CAYXFC010000011.1:0-13825 GCA_964464155.1 uncultured Pseudomonadales bacterium | reverse complement strand
AACCACCAACCACCAAAAATTCCAATTACTATTGGAACGCCTAACATATTTACCAATTGCACCGTCTGAGCTTGGGAAGAACTAGTGAATACAAACACTGGATTATCTCCTGTTTTTTGAATGATTGAGGAGACAACTTCGTCTCCAGCAACTGCATCAATCAATATGTTGGTAAAACGTAAATTATCGGGTGCATTTTGCACAAACTGATCAGTAATAAAATCACTATCGCCAATTGCAATCACTTTACTCACGCCATTATTAGCATATACGCCAAGTATTTTTTCAATACCATCAGCCTTAAAATCATCCGGGTTCATTTTATCAGGAGATATTTGGAAAGTATCAACCTGAGTTCCAGCATTTTTACTAGTTTTGAGCAAAACTTCCTGAGTAATATTTTCTTTATTGGTTAAAATAAAAGAATTGGACCAAGCCAAAGTCACACTGTCAATTCCACTAAGTGGAATCGTCTTTGATTGACCAGTTAAGGACTTTAGCCAAAAAGGATAAGGTATTAAATATTGCTGTCCACCAGCTTGCAATGTAATAATTTCGTTTAATCTTAGATCATAAACTAGATCTTGATTAACAGTAATCCCAAAATCGCTAGCCAGAATATCCTCTAATCCTATTTTATAAGATGGAGCGGTCCCCAGTTGAGGATTTACACTGTGATTATCCAAAAGTATTAAAGCGTTTCCACCGCTAGTAATAAAATCATTAATTTTAGCTGAGGCAGTAGCACCCATTGGTTTATTTAAACCATAAACTATCACAGCTTTACCAGCTATTGATGATTCCGGTAAATCTAAGGAGATTTCTCTAATATCATATTGATCATTTAAGACACTTCTTAAACTATTAATTGCTACTTGCTGTCCTGTATATGTCAAATCTGGTTGAGTAAACATTGTTAATATCGGCAGTTGTTTGACTGTCATTTTACGTATCAATCTAGTTAGTTGATATTCCAAATCATCTGCATTTTGAATAAAAGGAATACTTTCTTTTTTATCTAGATATTGCATAGCAATACCTAGATAACCAGCTTGAACTGCAAAGGCATTATTGGACAATGTATTAAACTGGATTTCTTCGATTCCATCTTGGGTAGCTAATGTTTTATCACTGGGATTAATATCTGGATGTTTTTCAACCAATTTAATTTTGCCGTGACTAAGAATCTGATAATCTCGCAACATATCTTTTGTCTGTCGTACCGTTGTCTCCACAGTTCCGGGTAAATTACTAGAAGTATAAAGCGTAATCGTAACTACATCTGGTAGATTTTGTATAGTAGTCTTAGTTCCATTAGAAAAAGTAAAAAGTCTATTAACTGTCAAATCTAAACGAATTGGATAACTATATGCAATAATATTTGTAATAAAACCAAATGCAAAAATTAAAGTTAAGGCTACATATAGTTTCTGTTTAGCAGTAGCATTTTCAGCTGTTTTACGACTGGAAAGTTTGATAACTGCAACCGTAAGCGCAATCCCAATAAGAGTTATAAAATAAAGTAAATCTCTCAAATCTAGAGCTCCACGGCTAATATTGGAAGCATGCGGCAAAATAGCTAGTTGCGACACAAAAGCTGATAGGCCTGTTGGAATAGCCATCAACACAATATCAAAACCAAGTATTAACAATACAAAGCTGATGGCTACCGCTGAAAGAAAACTTGCAACTTGAGAAGTTACTATAGTAGCTGTTGCCAGCCCAATGGCAATAAAAGCTCCTCCAACTAACATTGCTCCAAAGTATTGACCAACAATAACTCCAATATCTGGCTTGGCATATAACATAGTGGTTATTGGCAGACTAATTGTAGCTATAAGCATAGTCGCAAAAAATGTCCATGAACCAAAGAATTTACCCAATACTATTTCTAATTCTGTTAAAGGGTGGGCAAATAAAACTTCCAAAGTTTTATTTCTTTGCTCTTGAGCAAAAGCTCTCATTGCTATAGCTGGAGCTATAAACAATAACATGTATGGCAGAAGATCAAAAAATGGTCTTAGATTAGCTTGGTTAGTAATAAATGATTGGCGGAAATAAAAGAAAAAACTTAACAATACAAAAGGGACAGTCAGAATATATGCTGTTCCAGAATTGATGTAACTTAGAAATTCTTTTTTAGCGATGATAAAAATATTTTTTTTATTCATATATTTATAAATACTATTTTGTCACTTGGGCAAATAGTGCTTCCAAATCCTGCTGTTTCCTTGTTAACTCATACAACTCCCAATTCTTTTCTTTGGCTAAATTAAATATTGGTAGCCTTAAATCATTTGCTGATTTTGTAAAAACACGATATATAGAAGCTGGTTTATTCTCAATTGTTTCAATTTTGTTAACTCCTTTTAAGTTCGTTAAGGCTTTTTCTATATTTTTCCCTTTTAACATCACTTCATAACAATTACCGCTGTTTAGATTGCCCAAATCAGCAACCGGACTATCGGCTACAATTGCCCCATGGTTGATGATGATAATGCGATTACACATTCTAGTGATTTCAGAAAGTACATGTGAACAAATAATTACGGTTCTTTTTTTACCTAGTGAAGTAATAAGATCATGAATTTCTCTGCGCTGGTTAGGATCAAGTCCCTCTGTTGGTTCATCCAAAAGCAAGATATCAGGCTTATCTAAAATTGCTTGAGCTAAACCAACTCTTTGTCGATAACCTTTAGAAAGTTCTGATATAGGACGGTAATAAACATCAGTTAGTCCAGTTTTTTTAACAACTTCTTTAATTCTCTGAGATTGACTTGATTTATCCATTGTTTTGATATTGGCCCAAAATATTAGAAATTCCTCCACAGTCATATCATCATATACAGGGTTATTTTCAGGCAAATAACCAATTTTTGCCTTGCTTTTCTTTTCTTCATCAAATAAATCAATGTCATTTATGCTAACTTGACCTTTACTGGGAGGTAAAACTCCAGCAATCATTCTAACTGTTGTGGTTTTACCAGCCCCATTGGGTCCCAAAAGTCCTACAATCTCGCCTTCTTTAATGGTCAAATTTAAGTTATTTATTACTTGGCGTTGATTAAATTGTTTGGCTATTTGTTTTAGTTCTATCATATGAAGTTGATGTTTTTTTGGAAAACATCATAGTATATAAAACAATCAATTAAAAAATGCAAGTATTATAAAAATTTGCTCTACTTTACATCCACTAACTCTACGTCAAAAATCAAAGTGGCTCCGTTAGGTATCGTTTGAGGATTTGGAGAGCTATCTCCATAGGCAAGCTGAGGTGGAATAACTAAATGTCTTTTCCCTCCTACTTTCATACCTTCTATAGCAATATCCCAACCTTTAATTACATCTCCTTCTCCTAAAGTGAAAGTTATAGGTTGACCTCGCTTGTATGAATTATCAAATTCAGTCCCATTAACCAGTTTGCCTATATAATGAACTGAAACTTGTCTACCAGAAGTAGCTTCTACTCCTGTTCCTGGAACTTTTTCCTGTACTTGTAAAGTGGTTGTATCACGATCAATCGAATTAGTAACTGGCTTATAAGTACTATTAGTATTTGAATTTTTTTGATTCAGATTAACTTCTACTGATCTTTGATCTTTGAAGTTTAACTGCAAATCATCAGTGTTTGCCTCATCTTTTTTTTCACTAGTTTGATTTTGATTAGTAATATCATTTACCAAATCAACGTTACCCAATGATTTTGATGAAGCATCTAGTGTTTGGTCTACAACATTTGTATCCATACTTGGAGTGCAACCATTCATCAGTACTAGTATAAAGATGAGGACAATTATTTTTTTCATAAAAGTTAGACCTTTTTAATATGATACTTATACACCAGTTAGAAACCTATTAAAATATGTAATTCATTGTTTTGTATCTTTGCCACACCCCCATCTATTTTAAATTCCTGATTACCCCCAGATACCTCTTCTACTTTGATGGTTCCAGCTGTTAATTCTGAATACAAAGGTGTATGTTGGGGAAGTAGTGCCAGTTCGGCAATTTTACCGGGAGCAAAAACTCTTAAGGCATCTCCCTCATAAATTATTTTATCCGGATCTACAATAATTAGGTGCAGTTTGGATTTATCTTCTGCCATACTTATAAAATATGTAATTTATCCTGATTTAGCTTTCTTTTCTGCATCTTCGATATTCCCAATCATATAGAATGGGTCATCTGACAAGTCATCATATTGGCCCGAAAGAATATTCTGAACACCTTTTACAGTATCGCCACGCTCTACATATACTCCAGGTACATTAGTAAATTGTTCAGCAGTATAAAAAGGTTGACTTAAAAATTTGATAATTTTTTTGGCTCTAGAAACTGTAATCTTCTCTGCTTCAGATAATTCTCCTTCTCCTAAAATTGCAATAATGTTTTGTAGTGATCGATGTCTTTCTAAAACTTGAGTCGCCTCTTTTAATGTTTTCAGATGATCAGCTCCCAATATTTGCTCATCTAAAATTGAACTGGATTGTAAAGGATCAATAGAGGGATATATTTTTTGCTGAGCAATTTTACGTGACAGTACTACCACAGAATCAAGATGAGAAAAAATTGCTTGGATTGCCGGATCAGAAAAATCATCTGCTGGTACATAAACTGCCTGAACTGAGGTAATTGAATCTCCTGGAGTGGATACAATCCGTTCTTCAATTTCCCCTAATTCGGAGTTCATAGTTGACTGATAACCAGTTTCTGAAGGAATCCTCCCCAAAACTGTAGATATTTCAGCCCCAGCCTGAATAAACCGAAAAATATTATCAATAAAAAGCAAAATCTCTTTGCCTGTCAAATCGCGCATATACTCAGCCAGAGTAACAGCTGTAAGAGGAGTCCTAAAACGCATAGCGGGATACTCATTCATTTGCCCCAATACAATTGCCACATTTTTCAAAACGTTAGTCTCTTCCAAAGTTAAAAACAATTCGTTACCCTCACGAGTTCTTTCTCCGACTCCTCCAAAAACTGATTTGGTTCCATGTTTAACTGTGGTGTTGTGAATAATCTCAGTAACTAGTTGAGTTTTACCCACACCTGCGCCGCCGAAAAACCCAATTTTACCCCCCTTTATAAATGGAGTAAGAAAATCAATCCCTTTAATTCCCGTTTCCACGATATCAGTAGGACTTTTTACATCTTGAAATAAAGGGCTAGGTTTGTGGATTGTAGCTGTATCATGAGTAATAATTGGCCCCAAACCATCAACTGGTTTGCCAAAAACATTAACAATCCGACCCAACATTGCTTCACCTACCGGCACTCTTAGAGCGTCTCCAGTATCTCTTACTGCAAGTCCCAAACGCAAACCTGAGGTAGGCGACATTGACAGACAGCGAACGGTATGATTGGAAAGATGTTCGAATACTTCCAATATTAATTTGTTAGTATTCTGAACAACCAAAGCGTTATAAATTTCCGGAACGTGTAGGGGGAAATGAACATCAACCACGGCTCCTCTAATGGCTACTATTCTACCGATATGCTCCAAATCAGCTGATTTGATTTCTGAGGCAGTATTCATAGTTAATTTTAATTATTCTGCTGTGGCACTTGCAATAGCATTATGCCCTTTTCTTGATTAAATGTTATCAAATTTAGCTTTAAAGATGCAAATTTCATAAAGGTATCAAACTTTTTAGTCAAGCTTTTTGTCTCTGTTCTGTCCTGATTAACAGTTCCCAAATTTATTACAATATATTTCACTCCCATTTGCTGAAAAGTTTGCAGAGCAATATCAGCATCTCCCTGTGAGTGTGTCATAACAGTATTAATATAATCAAGCCAAATATCATTTAATACTACCTGGTAATAGTTATTTATAAAATAGTGTAAAAAACTTCCACCTAAAATCACATATTTTTGTTTGGCAATTATTTCTGGATCGCTGTTAATAGTATCTGCAATATCAATATAATTACCTGTTAATTGCCTCATTGCCTCATGCTGGCTTATTTTGCCAAGCCCGTAAGATAAAACACTTTTATTACCAAAACGTGACAATTGAATATATATACCCATTAATAACGGAATAATAACAATTACATTAGCTAAAATATAAATTAATATATTTTTTCTTAATAAAATTTTATCCCAACTTAAACTAGCTAATATGCCTAAAGGTGCAAACATACCAATACCATACCAAATCACTGATTTGCCATATATCCACCAGATTATAAAATAGCTAAGACCCAAAAAAGTTACAAATAAAACCTTATCTCTATTTTTTTCTTTTTTATGTTTAGTTAAATAATGTAAATAAGCAATTATCGGCACAAATCCAGATAAATAAAAAGGGCTAATCATAAAATGCAGTGTGGGAATTAGTTCAACTGCGGTAATATTCCATGGTATTTTAATGTAAGTTAGCACACGTGTTTTTCTTACAAAATCTGGGAAAATTTTTTCAAGACCAAAAAAAGTACTTGATTGATCTAAATAACGCTGATAATCTTCGCCATAGCCACTAGAAGCCCCGGTGGTATTATCAAGCTGATTGTATGCTATTTGTCTCCCCCATCGATATGGATTCCTGCCTGTTAAAAATGTAGATTGAAATTGTTTGTGCTCAATTCTGGTAATTACTTCTTCAAAGGATAAATTTTGTTCTTTAATATGAATCAAAAACCAAGGAGCTGATATTACTAATAATCCTAATAATCCTATTCCTATAATTTTAAGTATTTTCCGCCATTGTTTTGTAATTATAAGATACAAAGTAGTTGCCAAAGCAAAGGCTATAACACCAAATAAATGAGTGATTTTTATCGTAAAAACAAAACCTAACAAAATAGCAATCAAATACAAAATGCTATCGGTTTTATTTTGTATCCACTCAATAAACAGTATTGCAACAACTGAAAATATTGGAACGACAAAAATTTCCGATTTGGGTTCTGTGCTCATATAAAAACCAATTAAAGGCATGGTGTAAAAAGTCGCAGCTGCTAAAATACCCACGTATTTGTTACTAAATTTGCACCCAAGATAATAAAGTGAGACAAAGCCAAATATTCCAACCCACCATACCCAATGCATCGTAATTAACTCTGCAATATTACCCATTCCCAAAAATCTAGTTAGTGCAAAACCCGAGCCATATAAAAGTTCTATGGGCATAGAATACTGTCCCAATACAAACCTACCTGATGTTCCTAATTCTTTTGCTAGATTAAAATAGTAAGATAAACTATCAAAAGCCATCGGAGCTGGAGCCAATAAAATAGAAAAGCTTAAAATACTTTGAAATCCTGATATTACCAACATCCAAAAAATTACTGAATTAAATGGGATTTTCCCAGACAAATGAATTTTATATTTTCCAATAGACAATAGTTCTCTAATTTGGCTGCTTCCAAATATTCCCATAATTAACAACCAAATTATTATTGGCATTCCAGTTAATAGACCCAATAAGCTTAAAATTAACAAGCCAAAAGTAAAAATAACTAACCCCAGTAAAATACTAGTTAATATTTGACTTACCTTGGAGAATGAATTATTTAATTTCATCAAGGTAATGATTTTTTTACCAACTAAATACCATACTGCTGTATGAATTCCTAAGTATAGAAAAATAAGTAAAATTCTTGATTCCAGTATTAAAAAAGCTAGGGGGATTTCTTTAATGCTAATTAACTGCGAGGTAAATGCTTTAATTAATACCAAAAGAGTTATCATAAAAATATAGATAAGCAAAACCCATCCCAAACGTAATTTGAAAATTCTACCTAAAAGTAATTGCTGATATAGCCAAAAAATTATAGGAGATATAATTAGGAGAAAAAATATAACTGGGAAAAGATAGGTCTTAAGTGGTATAAAAACTTCAAATATTTTACCGTGATCACGAAAATTATAACTTTTGTAGATAATAAATGAACTCAAGGCTAAACTTAAATAAACGACAATAGATTTCAAATTAAATTTAAATAAATGCATGAATATTAATTAGCCCACAAAGCCCTACCGGCCTGAACTTCCTGAATTTTTTTATCAATATTTTTACGACGGGCTTTGTTATACTCCATTTGCAAATCTTTGAGAAGAGTTTTGGCATTATCAGTAGCATTTTGCATCGCTACCATTTGAGAACTATAAAGAGATAGTTTGGAATCTAGTATTTGCTGTCTAAACAAAGCATAGCGAAGTTTATTGGCCACATTTTCAATCAGTTCTTCTAGGTCTGGTTCAAAAATATATTTTCCCTCATCAACTTCTTTTTCCTGTGGGGTATCATTTTTTTCTTCTTCCTCATCAAAGGCTGGTTCTACCAGCTCTAAAAATACCACATCTCTATTAGTAGTATTAATATATTTTGAATAAATTAAATAAATATGATCATAATATGGAAACATATTAATTAGCTTTCTTAAGTGCTCAATGGTAACATTTTCAGGAATATCATATGGATAAAAATTGAGATCAGGGTGTTTACGCAGCAAACCGCGAAAATAATCTTGCCCTTTAGAACCAATAACAAAATAGTCAGATTTGAGATGTTGAGGTAATATTTTTTCAATTCGGTTAAAAATTTCAACATTATATGAACCACACAAACCTTGATATGAGCTTAGTACAATAATGGCTTCTCTAGCTGTACGATGCTTGGCATAGCGTTTATCAATTTTTTTTAGCTTATTAATTAATTGAATTTGGCGCTCTCGCTTAAGATCTCTTAATATAATAGTAGCTTCATCGACAAAACGACGACTGGCTAAAACCACTTTTCTTAGTGACACCATGCGCATCGTGGCAATTTGTTGCAGAGAATTTGAAAATTCCCCTACTGCTGACACTACTATTTGCTGTTCTTTGATTTCGTTTACTTTAGCCATAGTTTTATTATATTTAAAACAACTTCTGAAGTTCAACATTGTTGTTATTTAATCAGTTTTCGTTTTGGTCTCTTGGCTTCTTTGTCTTAAAAATCTTTCTAAAATAACACTCACTTCGCCATCTATTTCTTTTAAGTCCTTAGATTTCTCGCATTTTTGTTTGAACTGTTCAGTTACGATTTTGCGATAGTATTCCAAAAACTGTAACTTAAAAGTACCTAATTCCGTAAGGTCAATCATTTCTATCTTATCAGCTGTAACCATATGTAATAAAACTACTATTTCATCAGTCGAATAGTTTACGGATGAGAGTTGAGCCAACATTTCTTTAACTTTTTTACCTCTCCTAATGTCACGCAGTGTTTCTTCTGCAACTTCAGTATTAATTGTTTCAAATGATTTTAGTTCAGCATATCTAGCTAAAGATCTAGAAGCTAATTCTCCTACTTTTTTCAACAAACTAGACTGCACTTTACTTCCAATACGAGAGACAGAAGCTTGAGAATTAACAGCAGGTAAAATCCCTTCGTGCATCATATTAGCATCAAGATAAACATGCCCATCAGTAATTGACATTAGATTGGTAATAATATAATCAGAAATATCTCCTGATTGAGTTTCTGCAATAGGTAAGGCAGTTATCGCTCCTCCCCCTAATTTACGACTCATTTTTGAAGACCGCTCCAAAAGACGTGAGTGTAAAAAGAAAATATCTCCAGGATATGCGTCACGACCTGGTGATCGTTTCAATAGCAAGGAAACTTGACGATATGCCTTAGCCTGTTTAGAAAGATCGTCATAAATAATTAAACAGTTTTTTCCACTATACATAAAATGTTCAGCAATGGCGGTACCTACATATGGAGATATATATTGTAGTGATGGTGGATCATCTGATGTAGACACAACCATGGTGGTATATTCCATCGCTTCCCGTAATTTTAGAAGTTCATAAGTTGCCTTGGCTTTTGCTGCTTGCATCCCAACTCCCACATAAACACAAATCATATCTTTGCCTTTCTGATTAGAAATAATATCGATAACAAATCTGCTTTTACCGCTTTTGCGATCACCAATAACTAACTCTCTCTGACCAAGGCCAATGGGAATTGTAGCGTCAATAACCATTACTCCAGTTTTTAATGGTTCAAAGATAGGTTCTCTTTCCATAACTGAAGGAGCTGGAAATTCTACATCACGATAACTTTCGGGATTTAGCTTGCCAAGTCCATCTATAGGTACTCCTAATGGACTCATAACCCTTCCAAATAAAGATTTGCCTACAGGAACTTTTAATCTTGAGTTGGTAGCAATAACTTGATCACCTTGCTTAATATTAGAATAATCTCCTAAAACAACCGATTCTATATGAGTATCTTCAATCCCTAGTATAAGTGCTTTTTCCCAACCTTTACTTGTTTTAACATTAATAATATCTTCAATTTCCGCTTTAGATAGGCCAATTACGCGACATACTCCATCTCCTATATAAATAACCTCTCCTACCTCAGCAATACCTCCCTCGATGTCTTCTGGAAATGAGAAGTCGAGAATCTGACTAAATCTAACTTTGCTGTTTTTGTTTTTACCACCTTCAATTGGTTTAATTGGATCATAAATAAATTGATCAGGTAGACCAAATGGATCAGGGTTAGTTTTAATCCCAATTGACTTTAGAGATTGTTCTAAGAGCTTATCATCACTTATTGACATAAATTGAGTATAAAGGATTTCGTATTTACCTACAATCTATATAGAATAGAAATTATTTGTTAAATGTAGATTATAATTAGCCTATATTTGCTCCCAATTACCCTCTTGACAAGCTACACCCAAATTGCCTAACATGGATACATATAATAAATTTGCTTAAACGGTAATTTTTTATGACCGTTTGAGAGGGGAGGTGAAAATATGAAAACTGCCCGCTTTTTATCACTGTTTGGGGCAATAGTTTTGAGCTTGTTGTTTATACATCAAGTATCGGCTTCAAGTATTTTGCAGAATTTCAAGGCATCTTTATCAGATCCTAGACCAGCTGTTTCTGCTAATCATACTTTTACATTTACTACTAGCTCATCAGGAGACTATGCCAATATTACAGTGACTTATTGTAAAGAACCTACATGGGGAGGAGCTTGCACAGTTCCCACAGGACTTAATTTAGGTAATCTTACTGGAGGTTCTTTAGTAACTCAAACTGGTTTGGATGGTAATTGGACCCTAGATTATGCTAACGTGGGTTCCAACTACTATAAGATTCTATATCCAACGGCTGATGGAGGTAAACAAACTTTTGGTAGTGGAGATCAGAAATTAATCTTAACAGTTAATGCTATTACTAATCCAGCTATTGCTGGTTGTAATTCTAACGGAGTTAATGCTTCTACTGGAACTTGTTATGTTAAGATTGGTATTTACGATGGGGCTGATACTGCTTCTGATACTTTAATTGATTCAGGAGTAACCTCTATTACCATGGTGGCACAAGTTACCGTGACTGCTAGAGTTGATCCTTCATTTACTTTTGTAGTTAATGGAGTGGATGAATCTACTGAAAACAATGGAGTGACTACCTCTGTATCGTCAGCTTACAATACCCTGCCTTTTGGAGCTTTAACTGCTGGGACACCTAAGTATGCTGCTCATCAGTTAACTGTGACTACTAACTCTCAAGCAGGTTATACGGTTTCTATTAAAATGGCTACTCAGATGACTGGGTTATATACCGCTAACAACATTGATCCTTTCCAAAATGATGGAAACCATTCTGCTTGGGCTGAACCTGATGGAACTGTGGCTAATACTGATACTGGTTGGATTGGTTACAATACTTCTGATAATGATGTAACCAACTGGACAGTAGGAGATTCTGCTGAGTTTGCTGGGGTATCAAGTAGCGCAGAATCGTTAGTTATGAAAGCTACTACTTCAGATAACGGAAGCGTTTCAGACTATGTTAGTTATGCTATAGAAGCTAACGTTTACCAGCCTGCAGATATCTACACTGGAATTTTGTACTACAACGCTTTACCAACCTACTAAAATAGGTTTTAGATTGGATCACAAACACCCTCTTAACCAGAGGGTGTTTTTTATTATTCAAATAAATCTTATTAATAAAATATGTAATTTACAATAATAATTACACTCCCCTTATTTCATTTTTTTTTGTATGATTAGTTAGTGCATATTGCATTTGATTTGTTATGAGAAAATTTACTAATCTACTAATTATCTGCCTTGCTATTATTGGAATATTTTTATTTCCTTATAAAATTTACGCTGCTACAGTAACTTGGGATGGAGAAGGTACAGACGGAACTTGTGGAGGCGGAGCTGGAGATGGTAACAAATGGTCTTGTGGAGCTAATTGGAGTACCAATAGTGTTCCTACTGCTAGTGATGTAGCCACTTTTGGCGGTACTTCTACAAAGAATGCTACTATCGATAGTGCTATATCTATTACTGGTATTACTATTAATAGCGGTTATACAGGTACCATTACTCAAGCGGCTACGATTACCTTAACTACTAGTGGTTTTAATCAAGATGCTGGAATATTAATAGGTGGAAGTCAAACTATTGATATTAATGATGGATCATTCACAGTTAATAGTGGCGGCAATTTTACTTCTACTTCTGGAACGTTATCGGTGGAACGAAATTTTACTATTGATAGTGGAGCTACTTTTTCAGCTAACAATGGAAGTTTTTTATTTGATGGTTCAGGTAGTCTCGATGATTCGTCGCTTGCTTGTGGATCTAAAGATTTTAGCTCTAGTACGTTTTCATTTACTAAAACTTCTTATGATGGAAATGTAGTTATTAGTTCTGATTGTACTTTTAATTTGGGTAATAGTGCTATTTCCACCGCTGGGACTATTACTAATAATGGCACTATTACAGTTGGTTCTGGTACTTGGACTATTAATGCCAGTTTTACTCAAAACAACGCAGGAGCTTCAACTACTTTTTCTGGGACAACTATAGATATGAATGGTAAAGGAGGCGGTTCGACAGGACCAGGTATCTTTAGCATTACGGCAGGAGCTTTTACAGCAGGTAGTTTTACCACATTGGAATTAGAAGGTAGTCTTGATAATAGCGGTAATAAATTACCAAATGGTTTAAATTTAACCCTAAATGGAGATGATGTTACTGATGACGCGACTCTAAACTGTGGCACTGCCACTTTTGTCACGCCGGTAAATATTAGTAAAGCTAGTTATGATGCTAATTTAACTATTGGCTCCAACTGTAGTTTAAATTTAGGCAATGATCCTTCTGTTTCAGGAGGTATTATTACCAATAATGGTGCTGTAATCGTTGGGACCGGCGCT
Organism: uncultured Pseudomonadales bacterium; assembly: GCA_964464155.1. Lineage (GTDB taxonomy): Bacteria > Patescibacteriota > Microgenomatia > UBA1400 > UBA1449 > CAYLQQ01. Next base: position 630 of record CAYXFC010000011.1, on the reverse strand, counting down.
TGGGAAATTAATGCCAGCTATGTCCAAAGTGACACAGAAGCTTCTACTACTTTTTCTGGAACTACTATCGACATTAATAGTCAAGCTGGCGCTACTGTTTATTCAGGAAACTTGACTTTGAGTGCTGGTAATTTCACCGCTTCCAGCATGACAACTTTATCAATAGAAGGCAATTTAACTAATAGTGCTAATCTGTTACCCAATGATTTAAGTTTGACCATAGATGGCAGTGATGCTAATGATGATGCTACTTTCAACTGTGGCACTGCTACCTTTGCCACTCCGGTAACTATAAGTAAAACAAGGTATGATGCCGATTTAGTTATCGGCTCTAATTGTAATTTTAATTTAGGTAATGATCCTACAATCTCCGCAGGAATAATTACTAATAACGGCGACATTGCTGTTGGCAGTGGCACTTGGACTATCAATGCAAGCTATATTCAAAGCGATGCTGGTGCTTCTACTACTTTTTCCGGAACTACTATTGATATCAATGATAAAGCTAGTAATACTACTTATCCAGGGATTCTAACGCTTTCAGCAGGTGAATTTACTGCCAGCAACCTAACCACTTTGAATATCAAATCAAATTTAACTGATAGTGCTAACTTACTGCCAAACGGCATA
>CAYXFC010000010.1:0-13952 GCA_964464155.1 uncultured Pseudomonadales bacterium | reverse complement strand
TGCCCTGCTTTCAATCCTCTGTCTAACTCTGCCATTCTAGCTACGTGAGTAAAATCATGCATTGGGAAAAATCCCTGATGAAATAGCGGGATAAGCGTAGGTAAAACAAAAACTAAACTGATAATTAAAAGTATTTTCAATTTCATAAGGTTTCGTAAATATAAAATACAGGTTTCCCATCTAAATTATTAACGGTTTTTATCAAGCTAGCATCTAACATTTCTTTAGTTTCAATTTGTAATCTCTTACCCATAATGTTTGGATTAATTCCAAAATAAATATTTTCAAACTGTAAATATTCTCCCTGATCTTTGGGATAAATACTATTCCATTTTTGAACTAATTCCGGATCAATTTGATTATAAAACCAATAATACATTGCTGGTCTACCATAATCACGTGTCATCAAAACGGCGTCATAATTAAGGCGCACTTGACCCACATAATGCATTAATTCTTGATAACCATACTGCCATTGACCTGCATATTTATTCCGGTAAGTGTGCCAATAATAATGCCAAAATTGAGTTAGATGAAACAATAAAATAAGACTAAAAAATGTTGCCAGGAATTTATTTAAGTTTTTTTTCTTTTCAATTTTTTCCCATATATTTATAAAACCGTAAGCTGCCAATACAACCAAACCTAATACCATAGGCAAAGTTCTAAGTGCGTGAGGCGTACCCGTAGTAAGTGCTGCTGGAATTGGTGCTAATAAAGTAAAAGTCAAAATTGGAGTTAGATTTTTCTCCTTTTTGCGGATATAAAAATAAAGACCTAATAATATCAGAGGAGCATATATCCAATATAATTGCCCCACCAAACCGATACTATGTCGATAGTTTTGATCTCCGTTTAAAAATAAAAAATTATAGTCAAAATGTGATAGGTAATTCTGCACCAAAATTTTGCCATAATACCAGTAGCGATGATGTATGAGCTTGGCTACTCTACTTCCACCATCACTTGCAATGGCTGCATTTGAGGCTAATACCGGCTCAAGAGTTGCTAAGGCCGAAGTTTCATTGAAACGTTGTCTAATCTCTGGAGAACTAATTTTGACAATCAAAGGTATAAGAAAAAGTACAAATATAATTCCACTTAGCAATGTTTGTTTTTTTTGTTGCCATGCTTTTTCCCTATAGATAAATATCAGGCTTAATATTAATAAAGGAATAAACACTCTAGCAGAATGATAAGTATAGATAGATAAAGCCCAGAATATAAAAGACAGAAACAATACATATATTTTAGGTGATTTTTGTTTGAGAAATTTTATAAAAAGATATAAACCTAACACGTCAAGAAAAAACGATACATTTGTTTCAAAGCCCACTCGGGAAATTAGAATATGCCATGGAACTATAGCTAATAATAAACTGGAGATTAAGGCTAAACTTTGAACGCTTCTATGTTCCCTAAAAGTAATTAATATTAAAAAATAAACAGCAATTACTGTTCCTATTCCCGCCAAAGCTGAAGGTAATCTAACTGCGAAAGTGTTTAGACCAAAAATGGCCTCACTTATGGTATTTAAATAAAAATAAAAACTAGGTTTGTAGTCTCCAAAAGACTGAAAAGCAGTAATTGGAAATATATTACCGTGGTGATCTTTAGTAGTTTTAAGAATTGACCAACTATCAAAACCGATTGCAGCCTCTTCCCAATATGGAGAAGGTGGGTTTTGGTCTAACTTATATAGCCTAAGAAATCCCGCCAGTATTACTATTAAAAATAAAAATATTAACTCTTTTTGAAGTTTCATTATTTAAATATCTTTTTTGTAAACAAACCATCTAATCAATGCTTGTACAAAAGCTACTAAGAATAAGCCTCGACTTTTTAATGTAGTTACTGTCAGGTGATAAGGTAGCCACAAAAAATGATCATAAATTTCTTTCCTATTGAAATTTTTCCATGCAAACAATAATTGATTTCTGTATGATAATATTTCCATTTGGCGTTTGCCAAAAACTGATAGGTTTGTAGTTTCGTGATTATGATAAACAACTGAGTTTTCTTCAAAAATTATTTTCCAGCCTTTTTGTTTAGCCCGGAAACTTAGATCAATATCTTCCCAATAGGCGGGCGCAAAGAGCACATCAAACCCACCCAGTTGTAAGTATTTTTTCCGATCTACTGCCATACTACCTCCAAAGGTCCAAAGCGTGTTTTGACTGGACTGATCTTTTGGCTGCCAATGTACCAAAAGCCCACGCCCGATTTCACCTTCTGTCCTCCCACTTATTACTTCTTCTCTGTTTTTAATTTCGATTTCTTTACAACCAACACTGAACACACTTGGGTCTTGAAAGTGTTTTTCTAAATAATTTATGAAGTTCCTCTTAGGTACAACATCAGAATTTAATAAAATTACTATGTCTGCTTTTGCTGCTTTGACTCCAGTGTTACAAGCTACTCCAAATCTAAGATTGGTTTCATGCTGTATTAAATTAACTCTAGGAAATTTTTGCTTAACCATCATCACTGAACCATCAGTAGAAGCATCGTCAACTACGATAATCTCATCTTCTTTATTTATAGCTTTCAAAACTTCTGGTAAGTTTTCTTCTAGAAGTTTCTGACCATTGTAGTTAGGAATTACTATCGAAATTTTCATAATAAATTATCCAGTTGCATGAAAAAGCGTTCCTTGGAAAAATCTAAAGATCTTTTTTGAGCTTTGGCAACAATATCATTTTCTTTGGCTAGTATATTAATCATATTGAATGTCATTTTTGCCAATTGTTCTTTTGTTTTCCATAAATAACCATTTTCTTTATCTTGAATAATTTCTTTAACCCCACCTATATCATAAGCTATAGGTATACAACCAGCAGCCATTGCCTCAACTATACTCATTCCAAAATGTTCTACTTTTTCAGGAGTTTTTTGGTCATCAACTCCGTAACCAGTACCATGCCAATAAATTGTAGCTTGTTTATATAAATCTAATAGTTTTAGCCAATCCAAATTAGGAAGTAATCTGATTGGATAATTTATTGCCATTTTCTCTAATTGTAAAAATTGATCTTGATTATGTTGTAAACCGCCCACCAAAACCAATTCCCAGTTTTCTAAACCCTTATCACACATTTGTTTAAATACTTCTATCAAAATATCTTGTCTTTTAGCATTTAATATTTGATCAAATCTACCTACAGATAAAATAATTGATTTTTTTTCTTTAGGTTTTGTTATAAATTGGTGCACATCAACTGGTGGATATAAGACTTCTGATTTAATATTAAATGATTTATCAATAAAATTCTTGGTAAATTTGGAATTACATAAGATATGATTTATTTTTGATAGTTTATATTGTATTTTCAATCCATTGCCATTTACTTGGAACGGTACTTGAAAATGTAGCCAATTTTGTTTCCCATGAAGTAGTGGAACACTACCATCAGAAAGCCAGAAAATTAAGTCATATTTTAACTGGCTGAGAAGTCTTTGTAGTTTATTTAAATAGGAAGCGTCAACCTGTAACCAATAATACATTTGGGGACATAGATTTAGCTTATCTAACTTCAGATTTAACCGCTGTGAAGCTTGATCAATCGTTTCTTTTTTATCCCACCAAATATCAGTCTCAAATCCTCTTTGAAGACAATACTCCACAAAAGTGAGCATATATCGCTCACCACCACCCAAAGTATCAAGATAAGGGGAATAAACTCCGATTTTTATATTTGAGATGTCATTCTGATCTGACTGAAAATCAAGTTCAGAATCATTACCAAAATGACAATACTATAGACTTAATTTTTCTTCTATCTCTTTATATTTTTCATCTAAATTCGGTTTTTGTTGTAATTCCCAAAGCTGTTCATAAACCATAAATCGGTTCCATGCCTGTACCATTGATTCTATAAATCCTTCAGTCCCTTGTTTAATCCCACCCTGCTTGATAAACTTTTGCCAAAATGTTTGGTTAAAAATTTTCAGTAGACGTGGCCATGTTATTTTGGGATGGTCAGTTTGATTAAACAGTTCTGCTTCAAATTTGGTCCACTGATAACTTTTTTTCAATCCTGATATCAAATCTCGATGAGTTAAATGAATAATTTCTCCGCTTAACTGACCTATTTCCCCATCAACTTCGGGAGATTCGTGAATAATGCCTCGCCATTTCTTAAGTTTTGATTTATTAAATAATCTGGTTACAAAATCATTTTCTGCCCCACAACAATTGAATTTTTTACCCCACCAATAATTTATTCTTTTCATACGATAGGCAGATTTCAGATCAGATTTAACAAAAGAAGTTTCATTCTTATTCAATATTGTTTGAATTTCTGCTTTAAGTTCTTTAGTAATTCTTTCATCAGGATCAATATAAATTGCCCAATTACCATTAGTTTTTTCTAAGGCTTGATTACGCCAATCATCAAAATGTACACCAGTAAAATGATGGATTTTGGCATTATATTTTTGGGCAATGGCTAAAGTTGAGTCAGTTGATTTTTTGTCAGAAATCAAAATCTCGTCCACCCACTCTATTGATTTTAGACAATTAAGTAGCATTTCTTCTTCGTTATGAGTTAAAACAATTGCTGTTATCATATTATTAGTTATTAGTTATTTTTCCAACTTCCTTTCCCCATTTTCCCCAGCCAAAAATCTTTAACCCCTATCTTTTCCCATTTTCTACCGCTAGCTAATTGTATCAATGATTGCCTAATTAAAGCTAATTTAGTTCTAAGTGTTGCATATTTCATTCCCATCCATAACCGATTACGAGTTAAAAAGTAATCTTGTAAGTTAGATCCAGAGCTTGAGCTACCTGCATTTTTATGCCATATATATGCCTTTGGATATATCCTCAAATCCCAACCTAATTTTATAGCGCGCAATGACCAATCAGTATCTTCCCAATACATAAACAGTTTTTCATTGAGCAGACCAGTCTGATCTAATGTTTCTTTTCTAATTAATGTACAACATCCAGAAATAAAGTCGGTTTCCTTATCTCGTTCAAATTGTCCGTGATCTACTTCATCAACACCAATGTGAGTACAATACATATTATTCCAATCAATTTTCCCTCCAATATACCAAATCACCTTACCTAAATCTTTTTCCTGATATCTATCTTTGTGGAATTCACAACCTTTGGCAAAATAAATCTTTGGAGAAATTGCACCAACTTTAGGATTTTCTTCGCAATAGTTAAATAGTAAACTTAAAAACTCAAGGTCAACCAAGGTATCATTATTAAGTAATAAAATATAATCAGCTCCTTCTTGTAGTGCTTTATTAATACCGATATTATTAGCTTTAGCAAATCCTAAATTCCCACTTTGATTAATTAAATTAACTGATAAATATTTTCGCTTGATTGTTTTTGCTTCATTCTTATCATGACTATAGTCAACTATATATAAATTTAAATTAAATTTATCGTGTTTTATTTTGGCAACACTTTCTAGACACGATAAAGTATCTTTAATTCCGTTATAGTTTAAGATAATGATGCCAATTGTTTTCATTTTATTACTATTAGATATTACTTATTACTTACTATCTAGTATAATTATCTCATGAATTCACCCCAACTCCTAGGCAAACGGGCTGTTAACTCAATAATAACCCTCATTTCTCGCACCCTATTCCTTAATCTAGTTAACTTTGCTGGTGCATTTGCCCTAACAATATTTTTATCGCCTGGTGATTTCGGTATTTTCATCATAACTTCTACCATTATAGACATTTTAACCTATTTTTCCGACATTGGTTTGGCTGGGGCTTTAATTCAAAAAAAAGAAGAGCCAAAATCAGAGGAGATCAATGCTACTTTTACTATTCAAATGACCCTAGTCTCTATCAGCATCTTAATTGCCTTGATTTTTAGTAAAAACATTATTGCCATATATAGCTTAAACACTATTAGCTTATGGTTACTTTATTCATTATTGCTATCATTCTTCTTTTCATCACTTAAAACAATTCCGTCAGTGATCGCAGAACGTAGCCTGCAATTTAGCAAGGTGGTATTACCTCAAATTGTAGAAACAATTATTTTTAATGTCATAGTTGTTGTTCTTGCCTGGAAAGGATATGGAGTAATCAGTTATGTAGTGGCAGTACTTGCCAGAGCTATTTCAGGCACTATAGTTATCTATTTACTCGTTCCCTATCGACCAAGGCTCTTTTTTTCTATAGCTTCTATCAAGGGTTTATTAAAATTTGGTATTCCTTTTCAATTAAACAGTTTTATCGCCGTACTTAAAGATAAGGTATCACTATTAATTCTTGGTAAAATTATCGGTATTGAAGCGTTGGGTATCTTGGGATGGGCAGAAAAATGGGCAAATTTACCTCTGCGATACTTCTTAGATGCTAGCACCAAAGTCAGTTTTAGTTTGTTTTCAAGATTACAAGATGAAAAAGATAAATTACGAACTGCTTTAGAAAATTCTCTTTATTTCATTAGTGTCTTGTTTTTCCCTATGCTAGCCGGTTCTTCTATCGCCATGCCTCTGTTAGTTTTAATTATTCCTAAATATTCTAAATGGAATTCAGGATTACCGGTATTCCAGCTATTTTTAATATCAGCTGCTGTAGCAGCAATTTCTACTTTTTTATCCAATACCCTGACTGCCCTTGGTAAAGTTAAATCTGTTCTAGGACTTATGATTATGTGGACTATACTAACACTGACTTTTTATCCGATTCTTGCTATAAAATTTGGTATAACCGGAATTGGACTTGCTTCAATTCTGGTATCTTGCTCGTCAATCGTACCGTATTTCCTAGTAAAACGACATATTAATTTTTCCCTTTTACCTCAGATTGTCCCAGCTTTACTGGCTTCTTTAATAATGACAGCAATTTTGCACTACATTCAATTCTTCCTACCGCAAAATTTTGTTGGCCTGGGGGCAATTATAATTATTGGCATGATTAGCTATGCTACAGTATTATTACTTATTGATCGCAAAAGAGTGTTTGAGCGAGGTAAAATATTTATAAATCTGGCTAGAAAGTAATAGACTTGTTGTAAAATAAGAATTAAGATGATAACGACGAGATTTTGGCATTTTTTCAAGGTGCTAATTACTAAGTGTATTAAATATACATGAGGTAATTAGTAACGCAGAAAAAATCCGAAAGATCGAGTTAGGACTTATTTGTTATTTTACAACAAGTCTAATTATATGAATAATCTTTCTATTTGTATTCTGGCTCTCAACGAGCAGCGAAATATAAAAGCTTTACTTGAGTCAGTTAAAGATTTAAGTGACGACATTGTCATTGTGATTGATGATCAAACAACTGACCATACCGCTAATATTGCTAAAACTTATACCGATAAAGTTATTATTCGCGCACATGATGATAATTTTCATAAGAATAAACAATATACTCTAGAACAGGCAAAATATGATTGGGTGCTTTGGATGGATGGAGATGAAACGATAGAATTAGAATTGGCAAGAGAAATTAAACAGGTTTTGGAAAATCCTCAATTTGAAGCTTATAAAATTCCCCGTAAGAACATGATGTTTGGGAGATGGATTGAGCATACCGGTTGGTATCCTGATTATCAAATCAGATTATTTCAAAAATCAAAAACTCGTTTCCCTTGCAAAAGAATTCATGAAGATCCTCAAATCGACGAAGGAGATGAAGAAATTGGCTTACTCAAAAATCACCTTATTCATCAAAATTACAACTCAATTTCTCACTTTTTGGAGAAACTAAACAAATATACTAGCAATGACGCTTTATATTACCAAAAAGAGAAAAAACTATCTGATAAAGACTTAGTCATCAAGCCCATGGAAGAATTTTGTAAGCGTTTATTGATGTGGAAAGGTTATAAAGATGGATCTTATGGATTAATGCTTTCTCAACTGCAAGCCATATACGAATTAGTGGTCATGGCAAAAATTCAGGAACTTAATCAATTTGATTCGGCAACTAAACAACTTGATCCTAAACTCGTTAATAAGTGGATGAAAGAGGCTTTTAGGATTTGGAGATGGTGGTACTTCGAAGATAAGATTAGAAAAAGCAATAATCCATTGGAAATAATAATATTAAAGTTGAAAAGAAAATTAAATTATTTCTAATTATTACCTATTGATATCTCCCCATCAAATCATAAATCCTAATTTTTACTACATCCCAAGCCATATGAATTGAATCTTTTAATGGACTAACTCTTGTTGTTTCTATATGTTTCCAGTGAATTGGAACTTCTGCTACTTTTAATTTCATTTTTTTAGCAATAAATAATATCTCTACATCAAAAGCTCCCGTAAATGCTGAAGCAATTTTTTTCGGTCTATAAACTTGTAATTTTTTAAATAATTTTTTAGCAATTTCAGTCTTAAATGCCTTAAAACCACATTGGGTGTCTGAAAAACCCCTTATCGCTATTAGCTTTACCCCAAAGTTAAATCCTTTTCCCATTAGATGTCTATAAAAAGGTTCCTTCTCTCTCTTAGCCCCAGCCACTTCTCTGGATCCTATCACTACATCAAAGCCAGTTTCTAAATATGGTTGTAGCTTTTCAAATTCTAATATCGGGGTAGCTTGATCAAAATCTGTAAATAAAATATATTCTCCTTTAGCCTCTTCTACCCCCCTAGCTACTGTGCCAGCTTTTCCTGTATGAATATTTTTTACCAACCTAATACCCTTACTAGAATTAACAAATTTTTCTAATAATTCTATAGAACCATCTGTGCTTCCATCATCAACCACAATCACTTCCCAAGTAAAATTTACCTTAGTAAGCAACTTTTTCATATCCACCAATGTTCCTTTTTGGAAGTTGGCTTTTTCATTATAGGCTGGAATTATAATTGATAAATATGGTTCCATAATCGCATTCTAACTTCTGACAATTTTATATATCCATGGACCACCATCGTAATGCCACTGTTTACTAATTTTATCAGTTATTATGGCAGTATCCTCAGGTCTTTGCAAATTATCAACCTCTTGTCCTATAAAGGTTTCTAACTCCCACACATGCAAATCTAATTTACCGATATCTTGATATTGAGAAATTAGATATAACGTATTAACACCACTAAAATTAAGTTCATTCACAGGTGGAGTGGGCATACTTTCTAAAAAATAACGATAGTTCATGGATCTATAGTCTTTTGTATCATCAAGCAATAGAATGTTATAAGTTTGAGAACCAGCATCAGTAGAGATATCACTTGCCACATTTTGAATATCATTTATTTGCCACCCCAAGGGTCTAAAGATACTATATTGTTTAACTTGAATGACAATTAACCAAAAAACTGATAAATATACAAATAATTTGCCTAGTATTTTACCTTTTTCAGCAATTTTCGCTAATAATATACCTATAGTTAAAAATGGAATTGGAAAGAAAAAGCCTAAATAATGATTAAATAGATCACCTTTATATATACTCATGCCGACTATCCCAAACAAGCTATATAAAACGATAATCTGTACTGTTTTATTGTTTCGTTTAACAAAACCATAGGAAACTGAACTAATAAATAAGATCAAAGCTAAAGGATTGCGAATATTTCTCCATTTATCAAGACCTAAGATATCCCCAAAACTAGTTTGAACTCTGCCTTCGCTATCAAGTATAGGTTGATACCATGCAACGGGTGAGTGATGACCTTTTTGAAAGAATTCTAAAAGCCCTTTGGTATTAATGAAATCATGTCTAATATCAAATATTATTAAAGGTGTTAAAAATAATAAAAATAATAAACTACCCCAAAGCAAAGATTTAAGTGTTGCTGTTTTGTTAATAGATTTATAATAACTAAATGCCAAAATGAACAAAATCAACGGAGAGATTAAAAGAATCATATAATGCATTTGCAGAGCTACAGCAAACCATAAAATACTTAATATAATATGCTTATTTGAAGATTTAACGTAAACCTGATAAAGCGAATATATTAGCAGTATAGCAAGCAAAGGCATGGGGTTTGGGTTCCAGGAACTGCGAGTATTTTGAATAACAACTACAGCAAATGTATAGAGAATTGATGCAATACTGGCAACATTTACGTTAAACATGGATTTTGTAATAAAAAATAACAAAGGAATGGAAATAATTCCTAGAAATGCTACTCCTACCGCAGTTCCAACTGGATCAAAATTAAAAAGCCATAACCAAGGCACCATATAATAATAATATAATGGTCCTAGTTGAATTTTGCCTACTGATGTCGTTGGTCCTACTAAAATAGGATCAGCTTTTGTAAGTAGATCTCTGACTATTCTCACGTCTCTTCCCTGATCTCCCATAAAACTTATGGTAGGTTTAATGTTGTAAAGACGTAGAAAAGCCCCAATTAATGTTAGAAGGATAATCAGCCAATATCGTTTAATATAAATTAATATTTTATGAGAAACTAGCATATTTTTATTATACTCAAATGATTTGACTCGACAATAAAGAAGCTACTTTTTCTTCCAGATAATTTTTGTATACATTGTGTAGTTATAGATTACAACTATAGCCAAAGCTATAAAAAAGTATAGACGGTATAAACTTTCTCCTATAAATTTTACTCCCAACCATTCTACAAGAAATTGGATTACTATGGCTCCAACAGAGGTTAAATTAAAGATTATAAGTTTAGATAAGACTTGTTTGGGAGAAGTGAACTTACTTTCTTTGAAAGTCCATATATTATTAAGAGTGAAATTAGAAATTATGGCTAGTTCTGCTCCTAATGCGGTGGCATAGTATGGTCGAACCCCAAATGCATTAACAAAAATTTCCATCGCACTATAATTGATTAAAAACCCAATAAAGCCTACGATTCCAAATTTAATTATATGAGACAACTCCTTGATCCGTATACTAAAGATGTAAAACAGTGAATTCTTAACGTACTCAAAACCAAGTTTTGACTGACCATAAGTCCTATCAACAAAATTTATTGGAACTTCAGCTACTTTAAAATTTTTCCTTACTGTTTTATGTAAAAACCCTATTTGCCAGGTGTAACCAGAAAATTCCGCACGTTTCATTTCGTCTCTTAAGGCTTGAAAAAGTTCAGTTTTAATAGCACGATAACCTGTCGTCCAATCATGAATATCAAATTTGGAGATGACTAAGCGAATAAGTAAGTTCCCAGCTATAGATATGATTTTGCGATGCCAACCCCAATCTTGAGGTATTGAACCCCCATGAATATATCTCGAACCCAAAACCAAATCATATCCTTGGTCTATTTTACTCAAAAACATAGGAATGACTTTTGGGTCATGGGAAAAATCAGCATCCATTTCAAACATGACATCAGCCCCCAATTTATCAACTGCGTGTATCATGCCTTTAAGATAAGCACCTCCCAAACCTGCTTTTTGTTTATTAATAAGTAAGTGAATATTACTAAATTTAGTTTGAAGTTTTTGTACTATATCGGATGTTCCATCTGGTGAACTATCATCTACTACCAAAACATGCATTTCAAATTTTTTATCAACTTTTGGGAAGATTTTGTTTTCCAAAAATTCAATCAGACGTCCAATGTTATCTTTTTCGTTATATGTAGGAATTATAATAATGGTGCGTAAATTATCTTTTTGATTCATAATCAAGATCTGCTTCCACCATTAGTTTAACTAATTGCTCAAAACTGGTTTTGGGAGACCAGCCAAGTTCTTGCTTTGCCTTGGAAGCATCCGCGATAAGCAAATCAACTTCTGCAGGCCTAACATAATCAGGGTGCAAAGCTTGCACATATTGTTCCCATTCATTTATCCCAACAGCTGCAAAAGCCTTTTCTAAAAATTCACGTACCGAATGTGTTTCTCCAGTCCCAATAACATAATCTTTTGGTTCATCTTGCTGTAACATTAACCACATAGCTTCAACATAATCTTTAGCATATCCCCAATCTCTCTTAGAATCCAAATTTCCTAATTGTATTTTATCTTGCTTACCAAGTTTAATTCTTGCGACAGCATTTGATATTTTACGGGTAACAAATTCTAAACCTCTGCGTGGAGATTCATGATTGAACAGAATTCCACTGCAGGCAAATATATTATATGATTCGCGGTAATTAACCGTAATCCAATGACCATAAACTTTGGCTACTCCATAAGGAGATCGTGGATAAAAAGGTGTAGATTCCTTTTGAGGATTCTCTTGTACTTTGCCAAACATTTCAGAACTTGATGCTTGATAAAACTTAGTATCGGGCTTAGCAAAACGAATCGCTTCCAGCATTCTAGTAACACCCAAAGCAGTAACTTCACCTGTTAAAACTGGCTGGTCCCAGGAAGTTTTCACAAATGATTGAGCTGCCAAATTATAAACTTCATCTGGTTGGATATCTTTAACCAGTTGAGTCAAGGAATGTTGGTCTATCAAATCCGCCGAAACTAATTTAATTTTATCTACTATTCCGTTCAATCTTTCATAGTTTTGGGTACTAGTTCTCCGTGTTAATCCATAAACTTCATAACCTTTGGTAAGCAAAAGGCCAGCTAAATAAGAGCCGTCTTGGCCAGTAATTCCAGTTACTAACGCCTTTTTCATAAGTTTCCTTTCACTATTTAGTATTACTAATATTTGTTAAATCATAATCAACCATTAATCCAATCATTTTCTCAAATTCTACTTCTCTTTTCCACCCTAAAATTGATTCAGCTTTTTTAGGATTACCAAAATATTGTTTACCTTTAATAGGCCGCCAAAACTGTTCATCTCTAATTACATATTCTTGATAATCTAATCCCAATTTCCCAAAAGCTATTTGACAAATCTCTTTAACCGAATGTAATTTCCCCGTTGCTAATATATAATCATCAGACTTTTCTTGTTGTAACATTAACCACATACCTTTTACATAATCAGGTGCCCAACCCCAATCTTGTTTGGAATCTAAATTTCCTAAAGCCAGCTTTTTTTGCAATCCTAATTTTATTTTTACTGCTGTTGTTGTTATTTTTTTAGTTACAAAATCTTCTCCTCTTCTAGGAGATTCATGATTAAATAAAATCCCGCAACTACCAAAAACGCCAAAATGTTGCCTAAAAAGTCTTACACTTTCATGCGCTGCGACTTTAGAAATTGCATAAGGATCTTCTGGTTTAAATGATTCAGATTCATCTATACACTCATTTTCCGCCAACCCGTACATTTTAGCTGAACTAGCCTGAAAATATCTTGAATGTGGACTATTGTCTCTAATAATTTGTAAAATGCGCAAAACTCCCATTGCATTCACATCATAGGTAAGAGCTGGTAATTTCCACGAAGTTGGAATAAAGGTAATGCCTGCTAAATTATATATTTCTTCTGGCTTATATTTAACAATTATTGATTTTAGGGAATCAATGTCTAGTAAATCTCCTGACTCTAAAATCAACTTATGTTTAATGTTTTCAATATTTGTCTGTCCAATATCGTTTTTAGGACTAACCATTCCGATAACTTGATAATTTTTGCCCAATAAGAGTTCTGCTAAATAAGAACCGTCTTGACCAGTAATGCCTAGAATGAGAGCTTTCATAATTAGTATCAAGTATAAAGTATTATGTATTAAGGGTTAATAATTCTTTTTCCTACTGATTTTATTAAACCGTTTATTAACTTATGTATGAGAATAGCCTGGTCAGCAAGAGAATTAAATTGGCTTACATTTATATAACCAAGGTCTTTGGCAATCAATAGATGGTTCTGAACCTCAGTAAGAGATCCTAGCGATATACTATAGAACTGTATTTTTTCTTTTTGACTTATTCTTGAAAAACCTTCAGCAATGTTTGAACTTACTGATATTACGGCTCTTAATAGTTGAGATGTCAATATAAATATTTCTTTTTTAGGGAAATTTTCCACTATTTTATATACTTTCAAAACTAATTTATGCGATTCTTGCCATGCAACCAATTTGGTAAAAGATGTAATTTTTTGTTTTTCCATATTCCCTTGATACTTACTACTCAATACTAGTCCCTAACTTCTA
>CAYXFC010000009.1:0-14021 GCA_964464155.1 uncultured Pseudomonadales bacterium | reverse complement strand
TAAACTCCGGCGGGGCGAGCGAGCAACCAAATGCCCCTCAATTTTCAAAATGTCTTGATTGGTCGGGGTAGTCAGAATCGAACTGACGTCACGCGCACCCCATGCGCGTATCATACCACTAGACTATACCCCGTTTATTAATCTCAATTAGTTGTAAAACAGTTTATTATAACTTAAATCCTTCAATTGCTCACTATTAAATTCCCCCTTGTTCCTGTTATAAATTTATGTTTGAATGTGATTATTATAAGCTATAAGATTTAGGAGGAAATATGGGTAGACCACCAAAGCAGGTTAGTGAAGATAAAAATGTTCAAGTTATGGATGATTCTAAATCCCAACGCCTAGAAGCTCTAAAGATTGCAATGCAACAAATTGAAAAAAATTATGGTAAGGGTTCAATAATGCGTTTGGGTCAAAACAATAAGATAGCAAACTTAGAAGTAATACCCACAGGTTCAATTGCTATCGATTTAGCTGTTGGAGTAGGTGGTGTTCCCAAAGGTAGAATTGTTGAAATCTATGGTCCTGAGGCTTCGGGAAAAACTACAGTATGCTTACATATTATTGCAAATGCTCAAAAAATGGGACTAAATGCTGCTTTTATTGATGCAGAACATGCTTTAGATCCAATACGAGCTCAAGCAATTGGAATAAATTTGGATGATTTGATTATTTCTCAACCGGATACAGGAGAACAAGCATTGGAAATTGTTGATACCTTAATTCGCTCCGGTGGGATTGATGTGGTGGTGATTGATTCTGTGGCAGCCTTGGTGCCTCGTGCGGAAATTGAGGGTGAAATGGGTGATGCAGTTATGGGAATGCAAGCTAGACTTATGTCCCAGGCTATGCGTAAGTTAACAGGCGCTATCCAAAAATCTAATACTTTGGTAATTTTTACCAACCAGATAAGAATGAAAATCGGAGTGATGTTTGGGAATCCTGAAACTACTACTGGTGGTCAGGCATTAAAATTTTATTCTTCATTAAGAATGGATTGTCGAAAAACAGGGAATATTACTGAAGGGGAAACAGTTATTGGTTCACATCACCGAATTAAAGTGGTAAAAAACAAAGTAGCTCCACCATTTAGAATTGCTGAGTTTGATATTATGAATACGGGTGGGATTTCCAGAGCAGGTGGAATATTAGATGTAGCGGTAGAATTTGATGTCATTGCCAAATCCGGCTCATTTTATAAACACAATGAACAGATGATAGGACAAGGCAGAGAAGCAGCTAAAAATTATCTCAACGAACACCCAGAAACCATGGATGAAATCGAAAAACAGATTTGGATAAAAGTGAAACAGGGACAACAAGTACCGGTAGAAGTTGGTGAGTCAAGTGAAGAATAAAAAATGCCTAAAATCATTAATTTTACATTTTATAAAAAAACTAATTTGGTTGACTTAAGTCTTGATAATGGAGAGACTTATATTTTGGATGCCGAACTAGTTTTTGATAAAAGACTAACTAAGGGTGTAGAGATAGATAGTGACACTATTAAAAAATATCTCTATGAATCTTTATATAAAAGATTATTAAGACAAGCTTTTGCATATCTTTCAATAAGGACACACAGTGTTAGTGAACTTCAATTTTATCTAACTAAAAAAATTAGGAATTTATTAAAATTATTCAACCTAAGTGAAAAATTCTCTGTAGTCGATATCATAAATTCAGTTATTGATGAATTAAAAAGACGTAAATATTTGGATGACTATCAGTTTGCCAAAACCTATATAGAACAACAAATGCAAACAAAAAGTAAGGGTAGCAGGGCTTTGGCTTATGCTTTGATGAAAAAAGGAATTGATAAACAAATAATAACTTCGATATTAAATAATAAAGAGATAGTATCATCAGAAAATATTAACAGTTTAATTGACAAGAGTATTACTAAAATAGGGATAATTATTAAATCAAGGTCTTTAGATAAACGCAAAGCCAAAGAAATGTTAATAAGAAGGTTACTTTCTAGAGGCTTTGAGTTTGGAAAAATTAGAAGTAAAATTGACGATTGGATAAGGTGTGAGTATAATAGGGAAGTCAATTGAAAATGACATTAATGAAGTTACGTTTATTTACATGAGAAAATTAGGTATAACAAGATATTTTCCAGATTCAACTTCTAATAACCAGTAATTACTGGGGATTTTATTGTCTTTTCAATTTTTTAATTATTATTTTAACTTGCTAAAGGTGCAGAGGTATTTTTTAATACCTAAGTTTTTTTACAAGTAGTATATGTCATTTTTACAGAGATTAAGCTCTCTTTTTAAGGGGACTACGGCTACTTCCCAAAGTTTAGAAAAAAGAGATACAGCTCAAAAGACTCAAACATCTTTTCAGCCTAGACAGATAGATAAAGCCAAAGTTACTGAAAGAGATAAACATATTTCTAAGCAACAATTATTAGAGGCTCAAGCAAAAGCCAGAGAAATTATAATTGAAGCTAAAGATGAAGCTATCAAAATTCGTCAGCAAGCTGAACAAGAACTTAGTAAACGTCGTGGGGAAGTAGATGAACAACAAAAAAAACTATATCAAGATCTAGCGGATGTTGATCGCAAACTAGGACAGCTTGAAGAAAGAGAAAGGAATGTAGCTAAATCTCAGCAACAGCTTGAGACTAAATTCAATGATGTTGAAAAAGTTAAAACCGAACAACTTGAAAAACTAGAAAGAGTAGCCAGCTTAACTCGTGATGAAGCTCGCAAACTTATTCTAGAGGGTATAGAGAAAAAACTTAAAAACGAAATCGGGAAATTAGTTAAAGAATATGAAGATGAAGCTAGAGAAAAAGCTGAAGACAGTGCTAAGCAGATTTTAGTTGATGCTATGTATCACGGAGCTACAGATTATGTGGCTGAATTTACAGTGTCTGTAGTACATATAGATAGTGAGGAAATTAAAGGAAGAGTTATTGGGAAAGAAGGTCGGAATATTCGTAGCTTTGAACAGGCGACTGGAGTTGATGTAGATCTGGACGAAGAAGGAGTAATCAGATTATCCTGTTTTGATCCAGTTAGAAGAGAAGTTGCCAGAGTTTCATTGGAAACTTTAATTAAAGATGGCCGAATACAACCAGCCAGAATAGAAGAAGTAGTTGTTAAAACTACAAAAGATATTGAACGGATTATGAGTAAAGTTGGTGAAGATCTTTGTCATCGGGTTAAAGTATATAATTTACCCAGACAGATAGTAGATACTTTGGGAAGATTTAAATATCGTTATTCTCATGGTCAAAACATGATTAATCACAATATTGAAGTTACTCAAATTGGTGTAGCTTTGGCTCAACAAGTGGGGGCTAATGTTAATGTTGTCAGACTAGGTTGCTTGCTTCACGATATAGGTAAAGTTATTGTTGATCAAGAGGGCACTCATGTTGAACTTGGGGTAGATTTGCTAAAACGAAATCATATTCCTGCCGAAGTTATTGACTGTGTGGCTGAACATCATCAAGATAAAGATTTCTCATCCATTGAGTCGGTTTTAGTATACATAGCCGACGCTGTCTCTGGAGCTCGTCCTGGAGCTCGTTATGAGGACTACGAGGGGTTTGTGAGACGAATGCATGAATTGGAAGAAGTTGCTATATCTTTTGAAGGAGTTAAACAAGCCTTTGCAATTCAGGCTGGTCGTGAGGTTAGAGTTATAGTTGATCCAGAACAAAGAGATGATACTGGAACTTATAAATTAGCTGCTGATATTAGAGATAAAATTAAAAAAGAACTTACATATCCAGGGGCAGTAAGAGTGACCGTTATCCGTGAAATCCGTAAAAGCGAAATTGCCAATTAATAGTGAATAGTTCAATCTATAAAAACCCCAACTTTTTGCTGGGGTTTTTGTTTATAATTTGCCACATATATAAACATATTCAGTTAATATTAAGTCATTGATGTTACATATATGTATTTTTATATAAATAATAATTGATAATTATGGAAATTTTAGTATAATAAATATTACCTATAATAGCTTAACATTTTTGAAATTGCATCTTGAAAACTTATCAAATTGAGGTTATATTCACTTACGTTGAGAATTTCTCAACAAATACATATTTATCAAATTATAATACGTTTATATCTTCATTTATTTGTAGCTGATACATCACTGAGGATATAAAGGACAGTTATGACCAAATCAGAATTGGTTGAAATTATTGCCAAACAAGCAAATTTGACTAAAAAAGCAGCTCGAGAAGCAATTGATACTTTATTTGGGGAAATCATGCGCAAATTAGAAAAAGGCGAAAAAGTTGTTTTATCTGGATTTGGTACTTTCAAAGTAACCAAAGTTAAAGATAAAAAAGGTCGTAATCCTCAAACAGGTAAAGATTTGGTAATCAAAGGTCACAGAGCTGTACGTTTCATTGTTTCCAAATCATTGAAAAAAGTTGTTAAGTAATATTTAGTTAAAGTTTAAATAAAAACCTCGCTCTAAAGCGAGGTTTTTGGTATATTAAGACTATGTTTATTACAGTAAATGTTAAAACACGCGCAAATAAAAATGAGGTAATTAAAATTTCAGAAACTGAATTTATGATTAAAACAACAGCTGTAGCTCATAATGGCAAAGCCAACGAGGCTGTTATTGAAAATTTAGCTAATCATTTGGCAGTTAAAAAATCACAAATTACAATGTTGAAAGGTTTAAAAAATAAAGTAAAAAAGTTACAAATTACTATCTGATTTTATTAACTTAACTTCTGTTATCACAAATCTGAGGAATTCTAATACATCTTTTTGCATTAGCATTTGGATACCATAATGCCAGTTTTGAGCAGTATTAATTAGATTAGTCCATTGTGGATACTGTGTCTTTACCCAATCTGCCGATACTTTTTTTGATTTTGCATCGGCTTTTTGGACAGTGTATAAAATACGGCAAAGATTAAGTACTAAATAAGATTGATAGTGATGGTTATCTAACCATTTGGGGTCTTGGAGTTTTGGTTCCCATTCTTTGAACAAATCCTTCACGCAAGCTTGTTGAACATCTTTAATATTTATATTATTAATAATGTTATGAATATTCCTACCAAATAAAGTAATACCATACTTATCCAATAAATAAAGATTGATTATCCACTCATTACCATATTGTGCTTGCCAAATTTCACCATCGTTATAATATGGTCGTGGATCATTTGGTGGTTGAATATTGCTCAACATGGAAGTTGGGGTAAATGAGTTTTCTATGCGATGAAGCCATTTGGGGTTTCTTTTTTCAATATAAAGATGTAGCTCATGGCATTTTTCTATTTGAAACGCATTCAATTGTTGGTTCACTAATGTAATTAAATCAATATCACTTCTTCCCGGATCAAAATCTCCATATGTGAGAGAACCAAATAAATATATTCCAAGAAGATTATCCCCAATAACATTATCAATTTTTTTTATTAATTCAGTTAATATGGTGTCAATTTCTGGATATAGAGTGATCTGTTTTTGCATAATTAAAATGCTATTTCGGCCACTGACTGACCATTAGATCTTCAGATTTTTTGCGTGGCATTTGCTGCCAGATAGCCTCAGTAACATATGGCATAAAAGGATGAAGTAGCTTAAGACTATTTAATAAAACATGTCTTAAAACCGATAAAACAGCTAAATCTCCATCTTTAATTCTATCTTTACTTTCCTCAATATATTTATCTGCAAATTCATGCCAGATGAACTCATATAAACTTTCTGTTGCCATAGAGAAATGATATTTATCAAGCGCTGTTGTTACATTTTTTATAATTTTATTGAGCTTATTTATAATAATTTTGTCAGATGCCGTTAATCCTTCTTGTGAATTTTCATACCAAGGAAAATCTTTATTTTGTGTGTTCATCTCAATAAATCTAGCAACATTCCAAATTTTGTTGGCAAAATTACGCATCGCTCGTACTTTATCATCTGAGGCTACAATATCTGATCCCGGTGCAATTCCATAAACTAGGGAAAAACGCAGAGCATCGGCTCCATATTTGTCCACCATTTCTAGTGGATTTAGTACATTACCTTTACTTTTACTCATCTTCTGTCCTTTTTTATCAACCACCCTACTGTGAATATGGATTACTTCAAAAGGTACTTTTCCAGTACGATAAATCCCCAACATCATCATGCGTGCTACCCAGAAAAACAAGATATCCCAGAGAGTATCCAAAACCGTAGTCGGATAGAAATAATAAAAATCAGGACCATCTGGGAAACCTAGTGTATTCATAGGCCATTGACCAGAGAGAAACCAAGTGTCAAAAGTATCAGTTTCCTGAATCAGATGAGTACTACCGCAAGATTGACATTTATTCGCTTGTAGTTGATAGCTGGCATCAACCGGAGCTATCATTGATTGCATACTGGTATTAATCTCTTCAATTGAATAAATTTTACTTAATCGGTCGTAAGTATCAGTCACTTTTTGTTTATCTTTGGTTAAAAAGCTAATATTAAGCTTGGGGTTGCAGTCACCGCAATACCACACTGGAATTCTCGGACCCCAAACAATCTGGCGGGAAATATTCCAGTCTTCAATCCGATTTAACCAATCAAAGTACATTTTTTCAAAACGTTTGAGTGGTTTAATATTAGTTTTACCGTCTTTAACAGCTTGTATGGCTTTTTCGGCCAATGGTTTTGTTTTAAGGTACCATTGGGGAATCAGCATTGGTTCAATAGTTGTTTTACAGCGGTAACAAATCGCTACCATATGTTTAAGCGGTTCAGTTTTGACAATTTTGTCTTGATTGTTTAAATCTTCAACTACTGCTTGTCGGCCAGAATAAATACGCATACCCTGGTATTTTTCTGGTAAATTAATTAATTTACCTGATAAAGCCACACAACTTGGCATAGGTAAATGATGGCGTTTACCAATTTCATAATCTTCTTGAGCGTGAGCTGGAGTAACTTTCAAAGCTCCAGTACCAAAATCAATTTTGATAGCCTTATCGGCAATAATTGGAATTTCTTTATTAATTAGAGGAATAGTGGCGGTTTTACCAATTAATTTTTGATATCTTTTATCTTTAGGATTAACAGCTACAGCCACATCAGCAAAAATAGTTTCTGGTCTGGCGGTAGCAATTTGAATATTGCCGTAATCTAGATAATAAAGTTGGTCTTCTTTTTCACTATGATTAATTTCCAGTTCTGAAAAAGCTGTGCCGCATTTGGTACAATAATTAACCAGTCTTAAATCACGGTAAATTAAGCCGTCAGCAAATAAAGCTCTAAAGGTATCTTCGACTTTGGCTAGAATTTCCGGTTCCAAACTATAATGATAACGAGTCCAATCTAGCGAAAAACCTAAACGCTTCATCTGTAATTTATTGACATTCTTATTTTGTTCTACGAATTCAGCTATCATTTTATAAAGTGTATCTCTGTCAAAATCAAAACGGCTCTGACCTTTTTTAGCCAGATGTTTTTCAAACACAAACTGAGTTTCGATCCCTGCATGATCGCCACCAGGAAGCCATAGCGTCGGTTCACCTTTCATACGGTGATATCTAACCAGTATATCTTGGACAGTAAAAAGGGCATGACCCATATGCATGGGATCATTAGCATTGGGAAGAGGTAAAATCATGGAAAAAGGCTTTTTAGTTTTATCTATTTTGGGCGTAAAATAAGCTTTCTCTTCCCACATTTTATAGATATCTGTTTCGTAATTGGTATGTTGAAAAGTTTTCTCAAGCATAATACAAGCATGTTATTGCGAGACCCGAAGGGTCGTGGCAATCTATTATATTTTACCATTATTCACTCGAGAAAAGGAGCATCAAATATATTAAGTAAAATATTAAAATTAAGGTTTGTAATGGTTATAGAGAAATAGTAAAGATAGGAAGAAAAGTTGGTTTTTTGCAAGCAAACTTAGAAATAATTTAACAAAGCTAATATACCGTGAATAAAAGCAAACAAAATAGTAATATAGCCTAACTTTTTATGCCAGTTAAAATTCAAAAAACGGATTCCAAGATGATTTAAAATTGGGATGGAAGCAGTCACTAATAACATCAAAAAGGTGATAATCCCCCCATAAAAAATTAATGGTTTCCCAAAAATTAAATAATAAGTAATTTGTTCAAACATTATTTAACCTTTCCGATAAGATATTTGGGCATTAAATCGATAGCTTTTTGAGAATGAGCAGTACCAGATTCAGGTCTGTTTTCAAAAAGAGTAGTAGCATCCTTACCACAGCCTTGAATTATGGCTTTACCTCCGGGGTGAACATCAATGAAAGAAGTAACATCATAAACCTGATCATGAATGATTAACCAGCAATCATTTTGGGTGTTGTGGGTAGTAATCTCTTCCTTAGCAAAAATTTTAATTTCATTAGCTGAGTCAGATGAAATAGTAGTTGAGGGATTTGAATTAACCATAGCATTCTGATCAAAGGTTTGAGTACAAGCGGTTAACAAAAAAACAAGTGGATAAAATACAAAAAAATGTTTTAATCTCATATTTAATTTTAGATAAATTGTTTATAGATTATATGATGCAAAAATGAAAAAAAGATGATTATTGAGCTACTCCTTTAAGATACACTGCCTGCCAAGGTCTATAGGCGGAATAGAAAGTTTTTTCATGAATAACTTCATCACTTCGAGTTACTTTCCAGTCAAAAGCTGTTTTAGCTCCCCAAGCTGCCCAATCAACCTGTTTAATGGTTCCATTTGGCAGTGTCGGATCATCTTGATATAAATCTGGAGGAGGAGGAGATTGATCCCATATTCTAGATTTGGAACGCTCAACATTTCGTCCATCACTTGTTCCATAAAAATCGTAGCGTAAATACATTTCTTTAGGATCAATAGTGACCTGAATAAGGATATATTCTGGAGTGTCATTAATAAATTTGAAATCAGCAGTGGGTGAAAATACCGAGGCATCAACGCCTACATCAAAATTATTCTCGTAATATGAAACTCGATAAGCGTGAGGATGACGTTCAGTAATATTAACTCCGGCATCAAGAGCAGCTCGGAACATAGTGGTAGAAGTTTGACAAACTCCACCACCGTCACCAAGAATTGTCCGACCATTTTGGATAATATAAGCTGGTTTATAGCCTTGGGAAGCATCAATATTACCTAAAATTTTTAACATGGAAAATTCTTCTCCGGGTGGGATCAAAACCCCATGGAACTTTGAACTGGCTAGTGTCAAATTATGAATCCTGGTAGCAATTGAATGATAAAACCATGACTCACCCGTACCAATGAGTTCCTTTATTCCCAGATCATTTACTTTGTCATTAGTAATTTTAGGTTGGCTTTCTTCAACAAAAACTTCCAAAGTATAGTTTGATTCTTGATTATTTGCCAAGAAGTTAATACCATTTTTGATCGATTCTATAGTTTTGTTAACATCTAAAGTTAGACCTGGTTTCGCGGGTTTAAACTCATTTACTCTTTGTCCATCCCAATTAAACAAAGCGTTTTGAGGCGGTCGATTAATTGTATTTGAAAGTAAACCTGACCAAGAAGCAATCTTTTCCTGATCAAAAGTATCATAAATTGATAAAAAATTAATCAGTGATTCATCATCCAAATCCCAATTATTATCCTGATATTTTAGAGTTAAAGTTTTATTCAACAAGCTTTGTGCTAATTTTCTAGTTTGTTCTAATTTCTCAGCTGTAACAACTTTAGAATTATTAACTATTGGTAAATTAATTTCATTCAATTGAGAATAAGCAATATTGGTTAATATCTGGTCATATAGTAACTTTTGATCTAACTGTCTGCCTTGTTTGCCTGCAGATATAGTGGCGGTTTTTTCACCATTGTAATTTATGATATTTAAAGTTGGGGGAATATCTGGCTCATCTAAAATAGCAGCTATCGATGCAACAGAATATTTTAATTGATCATCTTTCCATGTTAAACGTAAAGGAATAGTTTTAGAATTAAATAATAAATCTGTTCTTACTTTTAAATTTCCAATAATAGTATCCAAACGACCGATGTCATAAGCTGTTTGAATTGTTTTTTCAGGATCAATTTTTATATCAACACTACTAGTCTGTAGCGTATATGCTTGGCCGTTGTATTTAAGGTCCAATGTGGGAGGAACTTTTGTCTGCTGATTATTAACAATTTTGATTGCCTCTTGTTTATTTTTGCCTCCAATTTGTAAGTCGTTAACATAAATATTAGGAAAAATTCTCGAAATATAGCGTAAATTATAAAATGAATATAGTTCTACTGGTAAAAGCAAACATATAATCAGTATTACTGTAATTTTAGCTCTACCTCGGTATTTATATAAATAATAATTTATACGTGACATATTTGTGTGATACTATATTAACAAAAGTAAGTATAATTATTATAATCAAAAAAACACTTCATTATCTATGGCAGACAACACAACCCCATTTTCTGTTTCTGAAAATAATTCCAGTCAAGAACCTGTTAATCAAGAGAATGTATTTTCTCAAACAGATGTCAATCCGACACAAAACTTTTCCCAAGATCAAAACCCAACAAGTTTTCCACCTAGTTTTGTAAATCAAGGTCAAAACCAAGAGACTTCAATCCCAAATCAAACAGAAGCTTCTCAACAATTTAACTCTCCTCCTCCTCCAGTTTTTACCCAATCAGATGCCAGTAATCAGACATCTGACTCTATGGTCGCACAGCTAAAACCAAAGCATAGCTCAAAAGTTCCACTTATTGGTATAGTTGTATTATTTTTAATTTTAATTGTAGGAGCTTTAGCTTATTTTTTATTAAATAAAGGAAGTCAGGCAAATACTACAAATAATTCTGGAAACAATACTGTTACCAAGCCTCAAACAACTCTTACGTATTGGGGTTTATGGGAACCATCGACAGTAATGCAAGATATTATACAACAGTATCAAAACCAAAATCCCAATGTTGTTATAAGTTATATTCAACAGACAAAAACTGATTATCGTACAAGATTACAATCTGCAATAGAGGGAGGTACTGGTCCTGATATTTTTCGCTATCATAATACATGGTTTCCAATGATTAAATCAGATATGCAGCCAGATAGTGAAAAAGTTATCAATATGGATGACTATTATCCTATTATTAAAGAAAATGCTGTAATTGGTGGAGAAACTTTTGGAGTACCATTAGGGTTTGATACTCTTATGCTTTATTACAATACTCAAAAACTACAAAGTGCAGGTATTTCTCAACCACCTACTACATGGGAAGGCTTGATCGATAGTGCAGAGAAACTTACAGTAGCTGATCCTAAATCTGGTATTCAAATTGGGGGAATTGCTCTTGGGACAACTAATAATGTAGATAATTGGAGTGATATTATTGGACTACTACTAATGCAAAATGGATCTGATCCTGCAAAAGAGATACCAACTGAAATTCTAGATTTTTACACTCAATTTGCGAGTTCTAAAAATGTTTGGGATGCCACTTTACCAAGTTCAACCTATGCTTTTGCTACTGAAAAAGCCGCTATGATATTTGCCCCATCTTGGAGAGCTCATGAAATTAGAGCAATCAATCCTAATCTACAATTCAAAACTGCTCCAGTACCTCAGTTATCAGGAAGCGATACTGTAAATTGGGCAACTTATTGGTTAGAAGGTGTATCTCGTCAATCTAAAAATGCTGATGAAGCATGGAAATTTTTAGCATACCTTTCTAGTAGTGAAAATTTAATTAAATTGTATGCTGCGGAGTCGCAATCATCAGCCGAACGAAAATTTGGTGAACCATATCCTAGATTAAGTTTATCATCAACTTTGCAGTCGGATCCAGTGGTGGGTAGTGTTATATCTCAAGGTCAAAGTGCTCAAAGTTGGTATTTGTGCTCTCGTACTTTTGATGATGGCTTAAACGATGGCATTATTAAATATTTTGAAGATGCTATCAATGCAATCAACAAAGGAGCAGCAAGTAATACTGTAATTCCAACGTTAACCAGCGGAATTAATCAGAAACTCAGTTTATTTGGTGTAACTTCCCAAAATTAAGTTAATCTAATAAACACTCACATTTTTTGTGCTAGAATTAAAAAATGGAACTAACCCAGATCGATAAGGCTGTATATGGTGTTTTAGCTTATACGAATTATTTTCAATATCCTCTTTTAGATTCAGAAATCTTTCTAAAGCAACATTCCAAAGACATTATTTCATTAGAAAAGATAAATCAGAGTCTAAAAAAAATAACTGCTCACAAACTTATTGCATGTAAGAATAGGTACTATTTTATTAAAGATACTACACATAGGAGTATTAATAATCGAAATCAAAGAGAAAGAATCTCAATAAGCAAACTTAATTACGCCCAAAGTAGTTTAGCTATAATATTAAAAATTCCGTGGTTAAAGTCCCTTATAGCTACTGGGTCTGTGGCTGCAGGAAATGCTATTAAAGAAGATGATATTGATATATTAATTATTACAGATAAAAATAGACTATGGATTGTACGTTTACTTGTGATTGTAATATTAGAATTAAAGGGGATTAGAAGAAGGCCAAATGATAAAACTTATGCAAATAAAATCTGTTTTAATATGATTTTGGAAGCAGGATATGAAGTGATACCAGTGGAAAACCAAAATATTTTTACTGCTTATGAACTACTTCAAACTAAAGTTTTATATGACGACAACAACTGCTATCACAATTTTTTAACACAAAATAAATGGGTTGCTCAATTTATGGCTAATTGGTATAAAACTAAATTGACAAATTATCCTAAAAATAAAATAAAAAAAACTAAAAATAATCTTTTAAATATATCTCTAAAAATATTATTAAATAAAATTAATTACTTTTTATATCAAACTCAGAGATTTTATATGAGTCATCGTAGAACTAATGAATTAGTTAATTTACATCAAGCGCTTTTTCATCCTAGTAATGTTGCCCACAAAATATTAACAGCATATAGGCTTTCAAAAAAGTCAATTTATTGATATAATAATATTATTATTATATTTCCCTGATTCTGCTCTAACATTTATGAACAACAAACAAAGATTAGTTGCTATGTTGATTGCTCCTAAAGATTTTAGGGATGAAGAATATTTTCAGCCAAAAGTTATGCTTGAGGCAGTTGGTATTAAAGTATCAACAGTTGCAAAAGGGGATCCAGAAGAGGTTACTGGAATTAAGGGCGGTAAAGCTCATATCGATGCCAAATTAGAAGAAATTAACTCATTAATTTATGATGGATTAATTTTAGTTGGTGGGAAAGGATCAGAAATATATTTTTCCAACAAAGAGGTTCATGAAATAATAAGATCGATGTACAAAGCTAATAAGATTGTCGCAGCAATTTGTATTGCACCAGTAATCTTAGCTAAGGCTGGAATTTTGAAAAACCATAAAGCGACAGTTCATCAAGATGGGATTTCAATATTTAAAAATAATGGAGCAGAATACATTGCAAAACCATTAGTGATCGATGGAAACATTATTACTGCGAAGGATTTTACTGCAGCAATGTCATTTGGAGATGCTATTGCAAAAAAAGTTAAATCCTTAATAAAATAAAACTATTGATTCTTCATCAAATAATATTCATCTTTAGTCTATAAAATTAGAGTGTGAACAATAAAAATAAAATTATCCAATACAATCAATTATTTAAGGTAATTAGCTTAGTTAAAAAGACTAATAAAACGATCGTCTTAGTAACAGGAGTGTTTGATTTATTACATCAGGGGCACATCAAATTCTTACAAAAGGCAAAAATATTAGGAGATATTTTATTGGTTGGATTAGAAAGTGATGAGCGGGTAAAACAAATTAAAGGCTCTAATAGACCTATAGAAGATATTGGAAAAAGGATTGAAAATATTATCCAATTACCCTTTGTAGATTTTGCGCTTGCTTTACCATCTAATTTTGATAGCATAGAGCGCGAGCGCTTTATATGTATTGTAAAAACTGATATATTAGCTGTTTCTTCACATACTCAACATTTGGATAAAAAAAGGGAGATAATAGAAAAATACAGAGGTAAATTAATAGTAGTAATG
>CAYXFC010000008.1:10421-14128 GCA_964464155.1 uncultured Pseudomonadales bacterium | reverse complement strand
TTTCAAAGATTTGTTAGTCAATGGTGATGCTACTGTATCTGGTAGCTTAACTGTTGAAGATGCTTCGGTATCTGGAGAACTATATGCAGAATCTGCTAGGATTAAAACCTTAACAGCTGAAAAAATCAGAGCTGAATCTATCGAGGGGTTAGATGCCAAACTAGGCCAGTTGGTAGCTGCCTCAGTTTCTGCTCAATTATTAGAACTTTATAAATTGGCTACTCCATCAGCTTTGCCAACAGCTACACCCCAGGCTAGCCAATCTGCTACGCCTACCCTGCCTTTTGATTGGGAAGATGATCTTAACCAACTGATGCAAAGACTAGATTCTATAGAAGAAGCTACCCAAGCTGGATCATGGTCAGCTAATAATCAATTAACTTTAGATAGTCAGATTCTAACTGGAGCTGTGGATACTGACTTTGCCATGGTTAATACTTTCCTAGGTGTCTTAGGTTCAGCTTCAATTGTTGACTTGAATGTAACTAATACCTTTACAGTTCAAGACTCACTTAGTTTAACTAACAATAGTATTGCTACTCTATCCGATACTTTGTATGTTCAACCTTCAGGTATAGGTAAGGTTGATATCTTAGCTGGAGCAGTCACTATCGAAAGTAATGGGACACTGAGAGTTAATGGTGATTTATATCTGCAAGGTAATCTTTATGCTCAAGCCATTAGTAGTGATAGTCTTACTGCCAATACTGCCACTGTATCTGGATCTTTGTTTGCTAGCTTAATTGATACTAACGGAAAAGACTTAGCTGTAAACTTAGGAGAGATAAAGGGAGCTTCTGACTCGGCTAAATTTAAGGTAATTGCCAATAATGAAGAGGTAGCTTCGATAGATGCTAGCGGTTCAGCTAAATTAAACAAGTTGATTATTGCTGGAGCACGGGAAGCTTCTAGTTCTGGCGTGGTTGGTAATCCAATTGATCCCACCGTAGCTTCCAACGCTACAGCTGGGACCGCTACATTGTTATCAGGCGAAAAGAGTTTAACTATCCAAAATAATAATATTACTCCAGGTTCTCTAGTTTATATTACTCCAGCATCGGACACAGGTAACACAGTTTTATATATAAGTGGGAAAATCCCAGCTGTTAGTAACCAAATTGGTTCATTTACAGTATCAGTAAACCATAAAGCTAACGCAGATATTCTATTTAACTGGTGGATTATTAATTAACAATACAATAAATTTATTACGTTTTGTATTTAGATAGCAAGTATATTTATTAAGGATTTGTGCGATGCTTTATTATCAGCCAAATCCAGATCTTTACTTTTATTCACAAGCTTGCTAATCTGTTATATTACATTGTTATAAATCTATTGGATGTCTTATGGATCAAATTCAAACTCCCTCTCACCCTGTAAGTAAACTACTAGAAACTATTGGCTGGATAGTTTTGTCAGCTTATATCATTACAGCCCCTTTAGCATTTAGTTCTATTACCTTGGGAAGTTCATTTGATTTCCCCAAATGGCTACTCACAGTAGTAACAGCTATTTTAATGCTGTTTCTATGGGGACTGAAAACCATTATTACCAAACACTTGGTATTGCCATCTCGAACTTTTACCATTCCTTTAACTTTATTATTTGCAGCTACGATAGTATCAATGTTATTGTCTCGCACCAACCTAGTTTCTTTTTTAATGGGTAAGGCTGGCTTTTTTATCGCTTTTATCATTATTGTCTTGTTGGGTTCTGTAGTCGCTGGTAAAAAAGTCAAACAATTTACTCCAGCATTGATTATTTCAACTTTATTGCTAAGTGTTATTCAGATATTAACTTTTTTTGATGTTTTACAAAAAATCATCAAAGATCCTGTTGTAACTGGTAAAACTTTTACTCCGCTTGGTTCCCAATTAACTTTAGTAACCTTTTTAGTAGTGATGTTGCCAGCTTTAATTTACATGGCTTTCAAATCTCAAGCATTTCAGAAAAAAGTGGGTTTATTCGTTATTTCTGGAATTACTACTGTTGCTTTAGTTCTAGGAATCGCCCAGATTTTACCCGGTCAGCCAAATAGTCCTAGTTTAATGCCTTTTTCAGCCGGTTGGTCTTTGGCAGTTGATCAGCTCAAAACTGGTAAAACTGCTCTATTTGGAGTTGGACCAGATAGGTTTGCTATTACCTTTAGCAAATTTAGACCGGCAATATTGAACCAAGGAGACCTATGGTACGCCCGTTACTCAACTTCTACAAATGAGTGGTTAACTATTTTAACTACTATGGGAATTGTAGGTTTAGTAATTTTGGTAGTTACGATTTTAGGTTTTACCAAAACAGTTTTACAAAACAGGAGAAATGATGGAGTGGCTAGTGTAGGAATATCATGGTCTGTGTTATTAGTACTTTTAACATTCTTGCCAAGTAATTTTGCCACAATGTTTATGCTTTTTATATTGATGTTAATCCTACTAGGATTCGATAGTCAATCAGATGTTGTTGTTAAACATAAAGCAGTTATCGCAGCGGGTATTCCTGCTTTGCTTCTAGCTCTTGCTATGTGCTATTTTAGCGGTCGAGCTGCTATAGCAGAAGTGGCTTTTGGTCAAAGTTTGCAAAAAGGAACTGAGAATAAATTTGTGGAAATGTATAACAAACAGATTGAAGCGATCAGATACAATCCTTATGTAGCTCGTTATCGGCTTTCATATTCCAATACTAATTTTGCCATTGCTAATGGACTGGCTGCCAAACAAGATTTAACTGATGATGATCGAACTAAAATTACTCAATTAATTTCTCAAAGTATTCGAGAAGCAAAGGCAAGTGTAGCTTTAGATCAAGAAAATGCTAATAGTTGGGTAAATCTAGCTGGTATTTACCGCCAATTGATCAATTTTGCTCAAGGCGCTGATCAGTGGGTAATTGCTAGTTATATCCAAGCTATTAGACTAGATAATACTAATCCACAATTGCGAGTTGATTTGGGTGGTTTACTATTTTCTTTGCGACGTTATGAAGAGGCAATCGATCAGTTCAAACAAGCAATTGTACTCAAACCTGATTATGCTAATGCTTATTATAATCTTAGTAATGCTTACAAAAATACTAATCAACCAATTCAAGCATACGCTGCTATGCAAAATGTGGTCAAACTGATTGATCCCAACAGTGCCGACTATGAAAAAGCTTTGACAGAATTAAATGATTTACAGAAAGCTTTACCACAACAAGCTCAATCAGCTACCGCTGCTGCTGCTGCCAGAGAGACAGCTTTAACCAAACCATCACCCTTACCTAGCCCTGCCGCTCAACCAGTACAATTTGATCAAAATCAGCAACAGGAATTAGCTCCAGAAGTAGAAAACGTACCTACTCCAGTAGCTACTCCTGTACCAGTACCTGCAGCAACAGAAAGTGCTAATCAATAAGTTATACTTTGAGTAGATTAAAAAGCCACTGTTAACAGTGGCTTTTTTAATTAATTTAACTGTCATATCGATCCAGATTTATCGGGAGAGATATCTAGCGAATAAATTGAGCGTATTAATACGCTCAATTTAGATTTCTCCCTTTAGTTTCGATCAGAGCAAGTTAGTTCGAAATGACGAAAATACAACCATTTTGTTTATTATAGTCATTTCGCCACACTTTTTTTGTTGTGCAGGATTTGTTAATACTTTCTTATCCTAAATAACATAATCTTTAGTTTTATGGCAGATAAAACGTAACAGATAAGATATATA